>CAIYXD010000164.1 GCA_903930085.1 uncultured Flavobacteriia bacterium | reverse complement strand
GATAACAAGAATTCTGCACGAACGAATGGATTTGAAGAATAAATTAGTTTCACTGCTTCCTTCGGAGGTGAAAAAATGAACCCCACATAACACGGGTCTAACTACATGCCTCAGTTCTTTCTTCCCTGCCTGATGGCAGACAGGGAAACAACGGTTATTATGAAAGAAACTAATCTAACTTCGAATTTGGGATTACTTTAAAAAGTTCGGCACGCCGACAAGCGCGAAACCGTTATTAATCTAACTAGGTTTAATTCTAACGTTAAATCCTACTGCTCGGAGCTTGTTTCAAAGGTTGTAAACGGATTGAAGCGATCCATTGTATTGACTTCTTTCAATAAACTATTTTCAACTCGCACCACCCGACCAGGAAATTTTTCCACCATTGTCATATCGTGTGTTGCCATTAAAACTGCTGTTTTTTCTTCTTGTGCCACAGCCAATAAAAGGCGCATTATTTCTTGAGAAGTTTCCGGATCTAAATTTCCGGTTGGTTCGTCTGCAAGAATCAATTCCGGTCTATTCAATAACGCTCTAGCAATAGAAACACGTTGTTGTTCTCCTCCGGAAAGCGCATGCGGCATGGCATTTATTTTCTGTTCTACACCAACCAATTGCAAAACGTCTTTTGCCCGCTTCAACATTAAATTAGTGTCTTTCCATCCGGTTGCTCCAAGCACAAAAAGTAGGTTTTGAAGTACTGTTCGATCCATCAACAGTTGAAAATCCTGAAAAACTATTCCAATTTTTCTACGCAGCATTGGAATTTCCTTTTTACTCAGTTTTCGTAAATCAAAACCCGCTACATTTCCTGTTCCTTCCGTTAAAATTAATTCTCCGTAGATAGTTTTCAGTAAACTACTTTTCCCGCTGCCTGTTTTCCCGATGAGGTAAACAAATTCATTTACGTCCATTTCAAATGACACCTCATTCAACACCAAAGCACGTTGCTGGTAGATTTTGGCGTTTTTTATTTGTACAACTTTTTCCACGGAATAAAATAATTTAGTGTAAAGGTGGAAAAATACTAGTAGCTAATAGCGAAATGGTGGATAATAATCTTAACAGATTCACGTTTAAAACTTTTAAGCTCGTGCGCCAAGTCAGAGCCGATGTCCCTTAATTTTACTTGATTAAAAGCAATTGTACTATGAAAAGATTTTTGGTCTTCCTGTTGATCTTCCTGCATTCTTTCACGTATTCCCAAACATCCGAGAAATACAACAGTGAATACGAGAATTTTTACCGCGGCGAAGAGTTGTTTGCCAAGGAGCAGTATGCTGCCGCGCGTATTGAATTTAGAAGGTTTGCCGATGGGTTCAACAAACCAAACGATCCGATGTTTATAAAGGCTTTGTATTACGAAGGGTTATCGGCATTGGAACTATTCAACAACGATGCAGTAGCGCTGTTGGAAGATTTTAATAAAAACTATCCGGAAAGCATTTTTAAAAAAGACATATTTTTTCGTCTTGGAAAATATTTTTACCAAAAGAAAGAATATGACGAAGCTTTGGTTTGGCTCGATAAATTGAAAGCACAGGATGTAGAACCAGAAAATAAAGAAGAATTCTATTTTAAGGTTGGTTATGCGAATTTTCAGGAAAATAAATTATCTCCTGCAAAAAGTGCTTTTTATGAAGTAAGGAATGGAACTACGCAATATGCTGCGCCAGCTATGTATTATTATTCTCACATTTCGTATATGGATAAATCCTACCAAACAGCACTGGAGGGATTCTTGAAACTACAAACGGATGAAAACTTTTCGAAAGTGGTTCCATATTATATTACCCAAATTTATTACTTGCAGGGAAAATATGCAGAAGTTACTACTTACGCTTCAACAGCAATGGATTCCGGCAATGTTGTAAATAAAAACGATATGAACCATTTGGTTGGTGACGCCTACTATCGAATTGGAAAATTTGATGAAGCGGTTCCTTTTTTGGAAGCATTTAATTTAAAGTCTAATACTACCCGTTTTGATGATTACCAACTTGGTTTTGCATATTTAAAGAGTAAAGAATATACCAAAGCGATTAAAATTCTGGACAAAGTAACTAGAGAAAAGGATAGTTTGGGACAGGTTGCGTTTTACCATATCGCAGAGGCATATTTAAAACTAAAGAATCTTGTTGCTGCACGATCGGCATTTGAGGCCGCTTCTGAAAGTGATAAAAACGAAAAAATACAAGAAGATGCGTTGTATAATTATGCTGTTTTATCGTATAAGTTGGATTTAAATCCATACGACGAAGCAGTTATTGCCTTGGAAAATTACCTGAATCGTTTTCCAAATTCAGAGCGGAAAAATGATATTTACCAGTATTTGGTTACGGTTTATTCTTCTACTAACAACTACGCGAAAGCGCTAGCTTCGTTGGATAAATTACCAAACAAGGATACAAAGTTAAAAACGGCCTACCAATTGGTTGCGTTTAATCAAGGGGTTGAATTTTTCCAAAAAGGAGAATTAGCAAAATCAATTGCTTCTTTTGAGTTGGTGGAGAAATATCCAATTGATGCCACCATGACCGGTAAAGCGAAGTTTTGGGCTTCAGATGCTAATTTCCGACTCAATAATTTAGATAAAGCGATAAAAGGCTACAAAGAGTTTTTGGCATTACCAGCAACGCTTTTACAAGATTTGAAAATAGACGCCTATTATAATTTGGGATATGCCTATCTGAAAAAGGAAGACATTTCTCAGTCTTTGGATAATTTCACTATTTATTGCAGATCTGCTGTTAAAAACAAAAACAAATTAGCAGATGCAAACATGCGCGCTGCAGATGGCTATTATATTACAAAACAAAATGAAAACGCCATAAAATATTACCAGGAAGTTTTAAAATTGAAATCGGGCTTCGAAGACCAAGCGCTATTTTATATGGCTAAAACGTATGGTTTTTCAGGAAAAGACGATTTGAAAATTGAAAATTTAGTGGACATCATAAACAATTATCAGCAATCGAAATATACGCTATTGTCTGTTTATGAGGTGGCGCTTTTGTACAAAGCAAAGAGCGAATACGATAAATCGATGCGTTACTTCAACCAAATTTTAAGTGATTTTCCAACTTCTGAGCTTTTCATTAGTTCAAAAGTAGAAATCGCAGATATTTACTATAAAAAATGGGAATACGCAAAAGCAGAATCGAACTACAAGCAGATTTTAGCCGAGTATGGCGAAGACCGCATAATTTGTGAGAAATCTGTTCAAGGATTAGTTGATGTATATGCGGCATTGAAGCAACCGGAAAAAGCAAGTGCTTTGGCGGAGCAATATGCGTGTGCAAACATTTCTGTAGACCAACAGGAAGGATTTTATTATACGCCTGCTTTGGATTCTTATGTTGACAGCTTGTATGCTGAGGCAATTCCACAATTTGAAAAGTACCTAGAACGATTCCCAACAGGTAAATTTTCAGCAGAAGCGACTTATTTTCTTGCAAATTCCTATTTCGAAACAGATAATAAGGAAAAGGCACTAGAAAACTATAAAAAAGCGTTGGAAGGCTCAAACAATGCAAACACCGAATTTTCAGCATCTCGCGTTGCGCAGCATTTGTATAACAATGGCCAGTTTGAAGAGGCAATTGAATTTTACAAGCGACTGGAAAAAGTTTCATCGAAACCTGCCGTGATCTTCAATGCTAAAATTGGTGCGATGCGCTGTAATTTCTTAGTAGAAGATTGGTCCAATGCTGTAATTTACGCAAAGGGCGTTCTGGAGAGCAGCCAAATCAATAATACGATTCGCTTAGAGGCGGAATACGCAAAAGGAATGTCTAATTTTTATTTGAACAATTTCACGGAAGCAAAACTTTCTTTGGAATGGATTGTGAAAAATTCGACGTCCGTGATGGCGGCAGAAGCGAAATATTCATTGGCTGAAATGTATTACAAGCAGCAAGAATATACTAAAGCTGACACAGAAATTCGGTCATTGATTAAAATGAAGCCAACGTATAATTACTGGGTTGCAAAGGGTTTAATTTTGCAGGCGCGCGTATTGATTACAAAAGACGACCTTTTTCAAGCAGAGCAAACGTTGAAGTCTGTGATTGACCATTATTCCAACAAAGATGACGGAATTATTTTGGAAGCGGAGGAATTATTTAACGAGCTGATGCAACTGAAAAGTAAACCAAAAGCGATTGATCAGGAAGGCGAAACAGTTATTGATGTTAATGAAGGAGGAAAATAAGCATGAAAAAAATACTAATTAGTTGTCTGTATATTCTTTTTGGTTCTCTTGCTTTTGGACAAGGAGGATCGGATGTTGTAACGGTTGTAGGATTGGGAAACCGACAAATTGAACCGGCTTACCGAATGACGGAAAGTCCAAAGATTATTGACACCACGATTGCTAGCCCGGTATCGGAATACCCACTCTTGTTTTTACAATATGCGACTAGTATTGAATTAGACAAAATCAATCCTGCGACAATAAAAACAGAACCAAAGCTGCAACAGATCTACCAAACGTATGTGAAACTTGGCGTTGGAACAGAATTAATGCCTTTGGGAGAAATTTACTTCGATTCCAAACGCGACCGAAAATTTTTATACGGCGCCCACGCTAAACATTTAAGTTCGTTCGGAAATTTTGAAAACTATGCACCGGCGCAGTTCGACAGAACAAAAGTTGGTTTGTATGGCGCATTGAATGAAAAAAGATATACACTTCGCTCGGATGTGCAGTACAATAACCAGGGTTTACATTATTATGGATGGAAAATTCCCACAGATTCCGTGAACCGCGATGAAACGGCGCAGCGCTTTCAAGATGTTGGCGGTTCGTTTAGTTTTGCATCCCATAAAAAAGATAGTGCAACCCTAAACTATAAAGTTGGTTTGGAATATTTCAATTATACGTCAAAAAAACCGTTGTTAGATAGTTTGTCAGATTGGCGTGCTCGCGAAAATTATTTTGCACTAAAAACAAGTGGTTTCTACAAATATGGGAAGGAAATATTTGCAGCAGATCTTAATGTGCGGTACAATGGATATAAATATGGCATAGAATCCGATACGAATAGTTTTGCGCTGGATTCGGGAATTGTACGCAACAACACAATTATAAATCTTAAACCTACGATTACAACTTTTTCAAAAGACAACCGCTTAAAAGCAAAAATAGGGGTAGACATTGTTGTGGATGCAAGTGCAACAACCAAAGCACACATTTATCCAGTTGCGGAAGTGAAATACTCTTTGTTTAATGATATTTTTATTCCTTATTTAGGCTTGAGAGGTGGATTGAAACAAGTAACCTTTAAAACACTGACAAGGGAAAATGAATTTCTTTTGACCAATGTTCCGTTGCGGAATGAAAGTACGGCAATTGATGCCTATTTCGGTTTTAAAGGAACACTTTCCAAGCGCATGAGTTTTAATTTGAGCGCAAGTTTTGCTCGCGTGAACGATAGAGCTCTTTTCGTTACGGACACGACTTTTTCAGTCGGTAATAAATTTAATGTGATTTACGACACCTTGAATCTCACTACGCTAGAAGGTTCCTTATCTTATCAATTGAATGAAAAACTAAAGATTGACGCCTTGGCGCGCTATAATTCCTATTCTTTGTTGAATAATTCCTATGCATGGAATTTACCACAATGGGCAGCTGTCATTAAAGGAAGCTACAACTTGTTTGACAAATTCCTTGTGAATTTAGATGTAAATTTTGAAGGCGGAAGAAAAGCCTTAGTTTATGCAATGGAGGAAGGCGTTACATTAGAAAACGGACAGTATGCAAAAACACTTGGATTTATTGCGGATATTAATTTAGG
>CAIYXD010000163.1 GCA_903930085.1 uncultured Flavobacteriia bacterium | reverse complement strand
GGAAAGGAGAACATTTGTCCTGTGGAAATGAATTGCTCGTTTGAAATGTTTAGCGTACTTGTGTTCACATCATAAATTACTGCATCCAATTGAAATACAGCACCTCCCGTTCCACCAATAATTAATTTTGTTTGATCACAATTGAAGGCAATTGTCCAAAATTCAGCACTAGAAATGATTCCACCTGGACTTGCATTGTTTAGCAACATGGCACCCGCTGGACTTACCTTTTGAATTTGTGCCACTGACCCTGCTGTAACATATGAATTCCCAAGATTATCGACGGCAAAGGTTCCCAGCCAAACGTTTGAGGTGTCATACGGAGTATTGTAAGTCCATTGTAAAGTACCTGTTGGATTATATTTCAAGATTTGCATTGGCATAATTCCACCAAGAATATAGACATTCCCTGCTGCATCTCGCTCGCACTCCCAAACAACATCCCAATTCGTGTTGAATGCTGGTGTTTGTGTCCATGGGTCTATAATTAGTGTTTTAGTTTGATCATATTCATCCACTGAGAAACCGATGCTTCGATGCTGCTGCGTAAAGGATGATTGTATGATATTAGTGTGATTTTCCGCATAAAATGTTACTGGTTTATGATCCAAAATAGCCCCAAAAAATGTAGGAATATTGAGCGCCCCATCTCTAATAGACAGGTCTCTGTCAAAGAGCATTTGTACTTTTTTTGGATCTGCGCCTGGATGCAGAATTACCGCATATTTAATCCCGATTTGTGGGTGGACGGTATATTCTATATCCGTGTTAGGATAACTATTTTTATAAACAATTTTCTTGAAGCCTTTTGCTCCAGACGCAGCAACCATTTCGCCATTTTCGTTGGTGTAGGAGTAATTATGATAATCGCTTGTTTGATTTTCCCCTATTAATTCTCCAGTTGCCGAAGCTTCTTTCCACGTCATATTTACGACATCCGATTTGAATAAGAATTTTCCGATGAGTCTTTCATTTTTCTTATATTCACTAACGCTAGCTGTTATTTTTTGACGTAACTCATCCCGCTGTTCTTTAGGGATTTTTGAAGCTTCTAGAAACGAATACGAAATACCTTTATCCCCGAAATAAATCCTCGTAGCGCCAAAATCTGCTGCATAACGAATTTTTCCTGTTGCAGTATTCTCGTATTCGTCAAATTGACCTATATTTTCGATGAATGATTTGCTTTTACTATACTCTGCAGACCATAGTGGAGTTATGCTTTCTTGAGAATAAATAGTGGATACGCACAGTTCAAGTAGCACAAAAAATAATATAAGTATTCGCTTCATAAGTTCATTTTTAATTCTGTACAGAGAATGTTAACAAAAGTGTATTTTAAGCATCCGTGCACATCGTTTAAGCAGTAGTAGCGTATTTGTTATCCAGCCAAATCAATTTTAGATCCAACAACCAAATACATTTTTTAAGTGAATATATTTAGAAAAAAGATAGTTAGGTGTTTTACACCTATAAATTTTTTCTTATCCTTCCAAAAAACACTGTTTTAGTCTAAAAACATTCCTGCCTTTTCATCAATTTCATTAGATTTTTTTGGTGTAACATGAGATTGAAAACAGTTTTAGAATCTTTTATGAAAACTATAACGAATCCCGAATACATAAATCAATTGCAATTATACCGCCCTCTTTTAAAAGTAATCCCGGCAAATTGAATTAAAACATAGGTTTTTTAAATGTGGGGGAAATGTGGGGAACAAAAAATCCAAACCATTGATTAATAATGATTTGATTGATATAGCGATGACTCCGATAAATTGAAGATCCATGTCGTAATTTTTCCTAACAAGGATTTGGAAAAGATTTTAGATTGGAGAGAATCCATCAAAAAACCAAGATAAAATGTGATTATATGAGCGAGACTGCGAAGGTAAACAGAATGAGAATGAAGAAAGACAGAGTGGAGTGAACCGCTCTCGCTTTGTTTTATGACTCCGATAGGATTAAATATCCTTGCCGCATTCGTGCCTAACAAGCATAGAACCCCGAACCGC
>CAIYXD010000162.1 GCA_903930085.1 uncultured Flavobacteriia bacterium | reverse complement strand
ATTTCAGCATCAGAAAAACTAAAAGTTTCTTTATCTTTTCGTTGTCCAGGCGCAGCTTCTTCATCGGATGCAAAATAACGGTCAATTCTTAACCAGTGCATTTCACGACCTCTTCTAACTTCATCTTTACCAACAACAGGAACATTATTTTCAGATTGACAAGCAATCAAACAAGAACCACATCCAATACAAGATGATAAATCCACTGTCATTCCCCAACGGTGACCGATATTTTCTACTGGATGCGCATCCCACAAGTCAAACTCCGCCATAGGCGCTTTAACGTGGTTTCCATCTTTATCCAATTTGGAAAGCATCCAAGTTGGATTGTAAGCTTCTTTATCTTCGTTGTTAAAAGTATCTAATGTTGTTTCTCTTACAATTGAATTACGTGCCATCACCGTATGGTGAATCTGTGTTGCAGCAATCAAATAAGCACCTTCTTCTTTCGTGATTGTTCCAGCGGCGGTATAAGAAAGCGTGCCATTTTCTTGTTGTACGAATGAAAATACATTTTTACCAATCGGAGCAGGATTTCCATTTTCTAACGTTACATTTCCTCCGTATTCCTTGGTTTGGAAAGCAGCTTTACCAATTTTCTCACCGTTAGCGCCTCTGCCATAACCCAAAGCGATACCAATCGTTTTTTCAGCTTGACCTGGCAATGGATAAACAGGAAGTGTAACGGATTTGTTACCAACTTTAACCGTTGCAAGATTTAACCCATTTTCTTGATCGTATGAAGTTGCATAACCAGCAGCTTTCATTTCAACAGGATTCATGGTAATATAGTTATCCCAAGTAACTTTAGTCATTGGATCTGGCAACTCTTGTAACCAAGGATTATTTGCTTGCATTCCAATACCGATTCCAGCTTTTTGGTAAAGAACAACCTCAAGTGCGGAAGATTTTGGCATTTGCGAAGACAAACCACTCATCGCTCCCTCATTAAAGGAAAGCGTTCCTGCCATTGCAGGAGAAGGAATATCTATACAGCTATTATGAATTGCCATATTCCAATAGGTATGGAAATCCAAATATTTAGTTTGATTGGGGAAACCTGTTGTTTCCCACATTTTAGAAATGTAATCGTATGCTACTTTTGAATCTTTTCCTCCACGCTCTTCTTTTCCTGCCCAAACCAACATAGATTCCAATGCGGAAGCGGTATTGAATAGTGGACGAATAGAAGGCTGTGCAAGAGCTAAATGCCCGTTTATTGGATTGAAATCACCCCAACTTTCTAAAGCATGATGATCTGGACAAACAAAATTACATTTTGAAGCAGTTTCATCTGCATGCGATGAAAGCGCAATTGTTGTTCCTGTTTTTGCAAGAGCCTCACCAAATTGCTCACCATTTTCCAAAGTATAAACTGGGTTTACACCATAAAAAAGAATTGCGGTATCTTTCGTTTTTCCGGCAATGACTTCCTTCACCAACTTATTCATTTTAGCGTCTTCCGACTTGAATAGATTAATGCTATTGGTAAGATCTAAAGTAGTTGAATATGCGCCTAAAACACTATTCAATTTATTTGTAAGAATTTGGATTGCCTTGTTATT
>CAIYXD010000161.1 GCA_903930085.1 uncultured Flavobacteriia bacterium | reverse complement strand
TTTCGCTGCTTCGAGACGAGTTTGTGTGTCCCATTTTGCATTCATACTATTAGAAGCATCCAAAATAAAGAGGATACGCGTCAATTTCTCTTGGCCATAAATAAATGGCGTGAAGAAAATTGCTGCTATTAGTAAAAATTGCTTCAATTAGTAATCTCCTAATGTTTCTTCCAATTGTGCCAGTGCGCTTTCCAATTGTTCTGGATTTGGAGCTACGCCATGCCATTTGTGAGAACCAACCATAAAATCAACGCCTTGACCCATTTCAGTTTTCATGATAATGACGACAGGTTTGCCTTCACCGCAGGAACTTTGTGCTTTTAAAATGACATTTTTCATGTCAATCATATTGTGCCCATCCATTTCAAAAACAATCCAACCAAAAGATTTCCATTTTTCCGCAAGATTTCCCAAGGAAAGAACATCTTCTACATCTCCATCGATTTGACGTCCGTTGTAGTCGATTGTTGCAATAATATTATCTACTTTATTTGCTGCTGCGTACATTGCCGCTTCCCAAATTTGTCCTTCCTGTAATTCACCGTCGCCATGCAATGTGTATACGTAAGAAGCATCTTTATTCATCTTTTTAACAACTGCAGCGCCAATTCCAACGGAAAGTCCTTGTCCTAGAGAACCGGAAGCAACGCGAACACCTGGCAGTTTTTTATCTGTTGATGGATGTCCTTGTAATTTAGAAGATAGTTTTCGAAATGTTGCCAAATCTGCAACTGGAAAATAACCGGACCGAGCTAAAACGCTATACCAAACTGGTGAAATGTGACCATTGGACAAGAAAAATAAATCTTCACCAATTCCATCCATTGTGAAATTAGCTGCATTAATTTTTAACACGTCAAAATATAAAAGTGTCAAAAAATCTGCACAACCAAGAGATCCGCCTGGATGACCAGAATTTACGTCTGCCACCATTCTAACAATATCTCTTCTAACCTGTGATGCAATGCGCTCTAATTCTGTTGTTTCCATATTTTTACGTTATATCTTTGTTGTGCCTTGCAAAACTAACTCAAATAATTAACTTTGTTTGTCGACTTTGGGGTCCTTTTTTCCCCAAATGCAACTTTTTTTGAACAATTGGAGTCTTTAAAAACATATTTAGTGTAATTATGAAAAAACAGCTTTTAATACTATCGATTTTTACTTTTGTGACAGCTTTGAGCTTTGCGCAGAAAGCCGATGTGCGACTAGAAAAAAAATATTCGCCAAAAGAAATTACGCAAATGATTCAAGATAATCCTGCGCAATATAACATGTTAGTCTATGCCTTGGATTACGCGTGTTATGTTATTGATCAGCCAGTTGAAAAAGATCTTACAGGATTTACAACAATTCCTGTTGATGTTACTAAACCATTGAATTTTTTGGATCTAGGACTTGAAATTAAAGAACAAAACCAATATTTTTTAATCCAGGGGACATCTAAAATGTTGGTAGTTAAATCCATTTGGGTTTTAAACCACGAATTAACTACCAAAAAAAAATAATCAAAAATGATAAGAATCACAGCACTTTTAGTTTTTCTGACAGGTTTAGTTTCCCAGCTAAGCGCACAGACGGTTATCATGGGAGAACCAGGATATCCCCTTTCAAATCCGGCAAACTGTACAACTTTTGGTGTTGCAGGGACAAATTTCCAAGATCCAGGTGGAGGCGGCAATTACACAGCTAATTTCAACGATACAATTGTTTTCTGTCCCGATTTAAATTTGGGTACTAAAATGACTGCAACTTTTGCAATAAATGCTGGTTTCTCCTTTAATGTTGATGGATCTGATTTTATTTATGTTTACGACGGACCAAGCACTGCTTCGCCTTTAATGGGAATGCATAACTCGGTAACGGATCCGAATGGATTTACGCACCAAGCAAGTTGGAATAATCCATCTGGGTGTTTAACAATCGTTTTCATTTCCAATGGATCAGTTCAAGGAACGGGATGGGACGCAAATGTGCAATGTGGAAATCAATTCCAACCATTTACACCGCATATCGAAGCATATATCAATGGTGTAGGTGTAGACGTATTAAATCCTGCAGACACCGGTTTTGTGGATATTTGCTTTGGAGATAGTATTTTATTTATAACAAAACCAATCTTTCCTAATTCTGAAGAAATCACAGGATTTGGTTATTCACAAGATGTAAATAGTACAATAGATTTTTTATGGGAAATCACAGATGGTGCTGTGTATCCAAACAACGATTCCATTTGGTTTCTTCCTCCTGCACGTGCAGGATATTTAATTGATTTGACGTTAACAGATGAATTTCCCCAAATTGAAAAATTGCGCTGTAAAGTAAGAGTTTCTCAATTGCCAAGTTTCGCTGGCACTGGCCCTTTAGACGATGTTATTTGTTTAGGTGAGAGCACAACATTAGTCGGTGGTGTTACTGTTTCAGATACGGTTGGTGTGGATATTCCAGCTGGTGAGTTTAATCTAGGAGGAAATTTTGCGGGTTTAACCTACTTGCCGGATGGTTCTGGACAACAATACCAGGCTCCGATTCAAATTGGTGGTTTTCCATCTGGTGCAACTGTTCAAGATGCACAATCGTTGAATCAGGTGTGCATCACGATGGAACATTCTTACTTGGGTGATTTAGAAATTTGGTTGCAATGTCCTTCTGGTTTAATTGTTCCTCTTGTAAATTCTTATAGTCCAGGATTTGTACCAGGAGGAAATAGCGGCGGTGGAACGTTCCTTGGTCATCCTTTTGACGATGTGCAAGGCGGTGGAGCTGGAGAAGGTTGGGAATATTGTTTTAGTTCTGTCTTTAATGATATAGGTCCAATGACTCAAAATTTAGGAAATACAGTTCCTGT
>CAIYXD010000160.1 GCA_903930085.1 uncultured Flavobacteriia bacterium | reverse complement strand
TGCTAAATAGAAACGAAACTAATATGAAAAAAAATCTAACCGAATCTTTTGTATCAATTAATTCCTTTGGGAAATTTCTAAAGCGCCTACTTTTCATTTCGTTAGTGCTACTATCCTTGAACTCTTGCGTCAACTTTCACTCTGGAGTGCATCCTAAATTGGTGCGAAACGTAAAAACATTCCCGACTATAACGCAAGGAAATCTAACGAAAAAGGATACACTTACAGCTTTCGTTACTTCCGAAATTAAACTAGAAACAAAACGATCTGAAGTGATTCCTTCTCCTGTATTAGCGAATATACCTGATGCGTCAAAGAATCAATTTACGGAATCAAGTCCAGACCAACTTGAAAATACGGCAGGTAATTCAAGTTCAAAGTCTAAAATTAAAACGAATAGAAAAAAGTCGAACACTACTCAACCGTTTTTTGAAGAAGAAAAAAATGAAGAATTAGATATACGACAAAGCAACTTTGCTTTTTTATTTGGCATACTAGCAATTGTAAGCTTTTTCAGTATTTTTTTAAGTCCACTCATCTTCATTTTTTGTCCTTTGGCATATTATAACGGAAGACGCGTTTTGAAAAGGGATAACGCTCAACGCAGAAGTAAAGAATACCGTCGTGCACAATTTGGATGGGGAATTGGCGCTGCGTTTTATATTGGATGGACTCTGTTTTTTGGTGGATTGTTGATACTTTTTCTATCTGGAAATTTTTAATATTACTAGAAACTTAAAATCCTAAACCAGAGAATTAAGAATACCTTTGGTGCGAAAAAAAAGAACTCCAATTACCGATATGATTCATTCGTTTACAGCAATTGATTTTGAAACTGCGCAGCCAAAGCAGCATAGCATTTGTCAAGTGGGAATTGTTCGCGTAGAACATGGAATAGTAGTAGCAACCTACGATCAGCTTGTTTATCCACCGGATAATTTTTATTGGGATCGGTTCAGTGATATTCACGGAATTACGCCATACGAAACGCGATTAGCACCGATATTTCCAGATATTTGGGACGATATAAAGCATTTTTTCGACGGGCAGCATGTTGTTGCGCACAACGGAGCTTTTGACTTTAGTGTATTGGCCAAAACCCTCGATTTCTATGGAATGAAAGGCGTTCCCTACACACAACATTGCACCTACAAGATTTACAAAAAGAAATTAAACGTTTTGTGCGCGGAATATGGAATAGCGCTGAACCACCACGATGCCTTAAGTGATGCAAAAGCATGTGCGGAATTATTCAAAAGACATTTAGCGGACGTTTGAATTACCAGAAAGCAATTCCACGAACACATTACATTGTTGGGTTATTCAAATCATTTAAACTAAAAAAGTCCTTTTTACTTTTCAGATTCAAGCAGAACAACTTTTTCCATTCTACTGAATTTACCATCAAATACAAAATGAAAAGTGTAGATTCCTGCATTTAATCCAGTTTCTTGCTGATTCACCATAAATTCCTGTTTACCTGCTGCAACAAAATCCTTTTTAAATACAATTCTACCCTCTAAATCGCTTACAAATAATTGGAGATTACCCGTAAAAGGTTGTTTTAAATTAAAATGAATTTCCTCTTTAGCAGGATTTGGGAATACGGTAACGCTAAACGGATTAGAACCATCCAAAGCAATCAATTCGGAAGTCTGACTCTTCTTTAACCAAACCTCATAAATTCCATTGCTTGCAGCTGTCACACCAGTATTATTCACCGAAAATGGATTTAATTGCGGACTGACAATTCCACCAACCAAATGGCCAATTTGAACAGAATCTGCAGCAATTTGGTTCAACAACACAACCTCGTTAAGAGCAGTCGGAACCTGCATATTTGAAATAAACTCTCCGCCGGCGCCCAATAAGGCTGGTAATTCATTTGGGAAAACCACTTCTTGTAACTGACCGTTCAAATCCCGTGAAACCCGACTGATCGTTTTAACGAAAGGCACAGCGTCATCTTGCACCAAAGTTCCATTGGAATAATAGTATTGACTCATTCCACCAAAAAACAGTGAATGCATTGTATTTGAAATACTATCGTACAAGCCAACTGCTGGAGAATGGTAGTTACTTAAATACTGGTTAAAACTAGGAATTGGCGTATGTCCGGAGGAACGAATCTCCACTGGATACAAAAATGGAAGGTTTATTCCCACTTGAAAAACGCCAGATGAAATCATGAATCCCTCTTCGCCATTTGGAAAAATTTGAGGCACTAAATTATAATCTCTTCTGTGTAAATTAACTTGATCCATACTGACGGAATAATTGGAATAACTCAATTGATTGCCAGAATTATTCAATTTGAATTTCCGAATTCCGTCCACATAGGTTTGCACATACGTAGCGTTTCCCATTGGATTATATCGTCCATCAAAACGGTGTCCACCAACCAAATAATAGAAACCGTCAAGATGCGCTAAGTGTCCTCCTGTAACAGCAAAATTTTGATTTGTTATTTGCTTAAAATAGGGAGTAATGGATGCGCCACTAATAATGGAATTAATCAAACCGGAAACTGAAATCGAAGTTAAATTGGGAAATGTAATGTGGTCAACATTTGTCGCGCTATAGGCGTAGCCACCAATTATATAAAGCGTATCGGCATCCTGATGGAAATTCATATTGGTACTTTGCAATTGTTCCGCAATTCCTGTCGGCAACGCATTCACCGGCGCACTCCAAAATTGTTCCGTTACTGGATCGATTACAAAAATGTCCGAATTATTGCTAGCCGCTGGAAACGAACTATTTGGTTGTCGGGCATGTAAACCGTCTCTTCGGCCTCCAATAATTACCCATTTCCCTCCAGATTGACCATAGGCAAAAGAGTGAACACCCGGGAAATTAGGTATATTTTTGGGTACAATTTTCAAGTCGTATCCAAAGGGAATTGTTTGCGCATCTGCAGCAAAGGAGATTGCGAGAAAAGAAATTAAACCAATAAACAGTTTCATACAACTTTATTTTCTCTAAAAGTAGTATCTCACAATGAGCCTGGATGTAACCAATGTTACCAAAAAAGAAACGTTTCCGATACCGGTAATTGTGTTAATCCTCAAATTCAAGAATCCTTCCTTTACTTTTTGACAACTCTTCGAATTACCGCAACACCTTCTTTTTGAAATTGAATAAAATAAACGCCATCGCTTAAGTTTTTCAATGAAATTTGCGTTTCAGCCATTTCTACTCTTCCGGATAATAGCGCTCTACCCTGCTCGTCCAAAACGATATATGCCATTCCAACTGCTTCGTTCTGCATACGCACCGTTACAAAATCATCTGCAGGATTTGGAGAAAGCGTAATCGCATCTGAAAAATCCAATTGATCCACGGCTAAATCGCTAAGAACATATATCGCTGTATCGGATGCACAACCTTGTTGATTAATACAAGAAACACTGTAGCTCCCATTTTCAGTTACTTGAAAGCAAGAATTCTGATTAGAGATTGCGTTTCCATTTAAAAACCAAACATACGTTTCGCAACTTGCTGCACATAAAACAGAATCTGTTTGGGTGATTATCGGTGAAAAAGGATTAGATCCAACCATAACTTCCGTTGAATCCATTGCTTCGCAGCCATTTACATTTACCGTATAATAAAGTGTATGCGTTCCTGCACCAGCAATTGCAGGAGAGAAAACCGTATTCATAATCCCAGTACCACTGTAAACTCCTGCACTTGGCGCACCAGATATCAGTTGGAAAGGCGCATCGTTTTCACAAAAGGAAGTAGGTATTGTTCCAAAATCTGCAATAGGAATTGGATTTACTACAACCGAAACGGAAGCACTTGTTCCCGCACAAATTCCAATATTTGCCATTAAATAATAGGTGTCGGAACCGGAAACAACGAGGGAGTTATTTGTTGCACCGGAAATCGCGCCAGCACTATTGTACCACTGTGCATTTAGTGTTGCAGGACTTTGAGCCGATAAGGTTATAGAATTTCCTTCACATAAAGATTGTGTTCCCGTATAATTCAAACCCAATGAAGGACATTTAATTCCCAAAATAAATTCTTGTCGCACGTTTGCAGACTTTGTAAAGGTATTTAAAGTCAAGTCTTGAGCAGCAGATTGAAAATTCCACGGAACAGATGTTCCATTGCTTCTTCCTAATAAACAAAGGTAAGACTCATCCGCTAGCGGATTTGTACCATAATGGTAAATTGCAGAAAAACTTGCTGCAGTATTGGAAGTACTAAAAACACCATAATAGTGATTTTGATCAACGGAATCAATGGAAGATAAAACAGTACTAACCAATGGTGCGCCATCTACGCGGTAAACGTGCAAACCTTCCACTACGCCTGTTGTTGTAACTTGCAGCGAATCCATTGTTCCGGATGCAACACTCAAATTTGCAACTGCACCGTATACATACGCACTTTTGTTTCCAATTGGAGCGCCGGAATTAATCTGTGTTGCTCCAACAAGTGCACCGTTATTTGCATTAATTGAATTATCATTAATTACGCCTGGCGTATCAAAATTCCAGTAACCTGCTAAATTGGAATAATTTGGGTGACTTGGTGTAACTTTCTGACACATGTATTCTTTCAAAGTAGCTTCCGTAAGAGCAGTATTCCAAATTCTAACTTCGTCAATTGCACCATCAAAATAACGCGTTCCACCCGCAGCATAAGACATTTTACCAATTGTTAAATTATACGTTGTAGCGCTAATTGTTCCCGAATAATTTGTAGAACCTACTTGCGTTCCATTGATGAAAATTCGCATGATTGTTCCGTCAAAC
>CAIYXD010000159.1 GCA_903930085.1 uncultured Flavobacteriia bacterium | reverse complement strand
GCGCTTTGGCTGCTGAATTAGCACCAATAATTCTCATAAACACTATCGAACCATCGATTACCAATACGCCTTTAGCAGCGAAATATTTAAGTTCAGAGGAGAAAATTGCTGCAAATGCGGAGCGTCATCCTTTAAAGAAAATCGGAAAACCGGAAGATTTAGCGGAAATGGCTGCGTTTTTGTTATCGGAGAAGTCTGCTTGGATGACGGGTCAAATTTTGCATGTTGATGGCGGAATATCCGTAGTTCGCTAAGTAATTTATTCACCGACAAAACTTTTTATACCATGTTTGGACTTTTTAAGAAAAAATCAAAACTGGAAATTCTCCAGGAAAAATACGCTAAACTAATGGCGGAATCACACAAACTTTCTACCACCAATAGAAGCGAAAGCGACAAGAAAGTTGCCGAAGCAGATTTGGTAATTAAAGAAATGGAAGAATTAGAAAGATTGGAGAAAAACTAGTGTTCCAGTTTATTTGTTAAGTATTTTTTACTGCGCAAAAGTGCGTTCAAACGGATATCTTCCCAAAATAAATTAACATCGCCAACGTGGTAATTTTTCATAGTGAACGCCAAATAGCGAAAAGGAAAATGCGGTGTTGTAATCCAAATAATACCATTTCCGATATGCGTTGTAAAACTCTGGCGATACATTTTACCATTGGAAAATAAAAATCCTTTGTGTAGCGACCGCCGGGCAACTAAATCATAATTCCAAGTCACTGGATTTATTACCGCTTTTTCCTTGTACCATTTATACTGCGCGTGATCTGTTTTTCGCTTGAACGTGTTCCACGTTACAAAACCACCAATTTGACTAGCCGAATCCATCAGCGGAATAGTTGCATACAGTTCTTTTTCGATTCCAATTCCCGGCAAATATGCTGCGACCAATTGTTTTTGTAACGGTTGATTATCAAAGAAATCGCGCAAAATAAGTGATAAATGAGTGGAACCTTGACTATGTCCAGCGAGAATGATTCCCTTTCCGCGATTGAAATTTTCTAAATAATAGGCAAACGCATTTTTCACGTCTTCATAAGCAAAAAGTAGCGCTTCTTTCCCACCACTTTCCAGCGTATAATACGAACGCAAATGCGCTTGTCGGTAAAACGGCGCATACACATTTCCCGCTTGCGACCAAGCAGAAGCTTGAAATGCAATTGCTCCGCTCAAAATATCTTTTCGTTGAAGTGTATCGTCTATTGGCGTATTCCATCGCAGATCCTTATTATCGGATAGAATCGTAGGATAGACAAAGAAAACGTCTATTGAATCGTTTACACTTTTCGAGCCGAATCTCGCCATTTCAGCCGGATAATTGCCCGGTAAAACTGCCCAATTATCCGCATTTGAATAGTCGATTTTTTGCGCTTGTCCAAGCAGAGAAACAGCAATTAAAAAGCTACCAAAAAATGGAATATATTTAAAAAGAAACATTTTTACCTGTTGCGTTTGGAAATTTTGTTGAACGTAATCGTTCGCTGTAAGTTGCATTTAAAGCGATCAATTTCCGGAGAGCGTTTGTGTGCGTGTTTCGTTTGGCAATTTTCAACACGTTCGCGCCATCTTTTGTAGCTCGAAAATTTCAACTCCTTTTTCATCAAGGCTTTTACATCCGCTTCCTTCAATCCAAATTGTTTGAATATTGCATCAAACGGCGTTCTGTCTTCCCAAGCCATTTCGATGATCCGATCGATGTCTTCCTCCGTAAACGCAGGTTTTTCAGGTGCTTTTAATTTACGCGCGTACGCCATTGGCGAAGGTAAATCGCTGTAATAGCAATATGTGTCTTCCTTTTCAGTTGTTGATTTTCTCATTTGTCCTTTGGTAAAATTGTTGCTGCGCGATCCGTTTTTGCATACGCAAACCTTCCTATTGGTTCGGTTGCGTAATAAGCATCCAAGCCTGCGCAGGTAATCGATCCGGCTTTATTCAAATCCAAAAAACCATCTTCGTGCAAGCAGTTTTCCGGAAAAAAAGCGTGTTTTATCTGTCCGATTATTAGTAGTGTTCCGTTACTTGAAATCGGAATAGATTCTTTGAATTCCACGCCCATCTGAACGGTAGATTCTCCAACAAATGGTACAAAAAACGCACTTTTGTAAGCTTCGGTT
>CAIYXD010000158.1 GCA_903930085.1 uncultured Flavobacteriia bacterium | reverse complement strand
ATATCTACACAAACAACTTGATTTCCGGTCTCCGCAAAACATGTTCCTGTCACTAAACCTACATATCCTGTTCCTACTACGGTTATTCGTTTCATAAAAAAGTTTTTATTTAATTTGATACATTGCTAGAAATGAATTCTGTAACCGAACTGCAGATATAATCTAATTGTTCTTGTTCCATTTCAGTGTGAATCGGCAAAGAGATTACACGTTGTGTTAACCAATCCGTAACCGGAAGCACTGTATCGCTGCTTCCAAAAGAAGCAAACATTTTTTGTTTATGTGCTGGAACAGGATAATAAATCATAGAAGGAACGTCTTTTGTTGCTAAAAAAGCATTTAAAGCATCGCGGTCGATTCCATTTAGTGTTAACGTGTATTGATGAAAAACATGCTTAGATTCTTTCCCTCTAATAGGTGTTTTAATGCCTGGGAATTGTGCGAAAAACCCATCGTAGTGGTCTGCAACTTTGCGACGTGCTAGAACATAACCATCCAATTCTCTCAATTTTATGCGCAGAACTGCTGCTTGAATACTATCTAGTCGGGAATTGCATCCAACAATATCGTGGTAATACCGTTCGCTTTGTCCATGATTTGCAACCATTCGCATTGTTGCTGCCAATGCATCATTATTGGTGCAAATTGCGCCTCCATCTCCATAACAACCTAAATTTTTAGACGGGAAAAAAGATGTACAACCAATATCTCCAATGGTTCCTGTTTTAGAAACGCTGCCATCCGAGTGGTAATAGTCACTTCCAATTGCTTGCGCATTATCTTCTACAACAAATAAATTATGTTTTTTAGCGATTTTCATTATTTCGTCCATGTTTGCTGCTTGTCCGTATAAATGAACAGGCACAAGCGCTTTGGTGTTTGCTGTAATCGCAGCTTCAATTACTGCTGGATCCATGCAAAACGTATCCTTATCCACTTCGACAAAAACTGGTTTTAAACCGAGTAAAGCCATAACCTCTGTTGTAGCGATATATGTAAAAGATGGCGTAATCACCTCATCGCCTGGTTTCAATCCCAAAGCCATAAGTGCAATTTGTAATGCATCTGTTCCATTTGCACACGGAATAACATGCTTTACGCCAAGGTATTCTTCTAGTTCCTTTTGAAATCCAACAACCTCTGGACCATTAATAAATTGCGCGTTTTCGATGACATTCATGATAGCCGAATCAATTGCTGGCTTTATCTTTTGATATTGCGACACTAGGTCGACCATTTGAATTTTTTTCATCTTTAGAATGGAATTAGCGATATAGGCTACAAATGTAATGAACAAAAGACAATTGACAATGAAATATGCTATTTTTGAAAAGCTTGAATTTATGGCAAAGTCTACCTTCATTAAAGGCTAAAAGAAAGACAACAATTCCCTTGCTTATAATTTGTTAGAATAAGGATTCTCGACAACTTAAAATAGGTTTAATTCGCTAAAATCCAAGAAAGGTATTTGATTTGTATTAGCGCAATGCTAATAGCAAATAAGCTTAGCAAATTGTTAGAAAAGTATATATTTAAATGCTTTTTATATTTTTTTAGTAGAAAAGCAAAGAAATTGCACTTAAATTTGATCTATGAAAAATTGGATATACTCTATTATTATTGGCCTAATCGGTTTTTCCACACTTGCGCAAAGAAATGTCAAAGATTCCATAATTGGCACTCCGCTAATTGGAGTGCATTATGGCGCAAACAGCACGTATGGGGATTTAGCAGATCGCTATGGTTTTTTGAGTCACATCGGAATTATGGCAGGATATAAAACCAATCGGAACTGGTTTTGGGGAATGGATGCCAATTTTATTTTTGGAAATAAAATAAATGTTACTGGACTTTTCGATGATTTAGTGGATTCCTATGGGAATATTACCGATGAAAATGGAGACATTGCAAAGGTTCTAGTATATTCGAGAGGTTTAAATGTGAATTTTGCGGTTGGAAAACTATTCCCAGTGCTAAGTCCAAATAAAAATTCTGGAATTCTTGTGCATTTAGGAGCCGGATACTTGTTGCACCACATGCGCATTGAAACGCAAGATCAAGTCATTCCACAATTGGAGTTGGACTATCGAAAAGGATACGACCGATTAACAGCCGGACCTAATCTGCACCAATTTGTAGGGTATTCCTTTATGTCAAATGGCGGTTATTATAACTTTTATGGTGGATTTTATGCGCAGCAGGGATTTACTAAAAACAAACGAACTATTTTCTTTGATCAGCCCGAACTTGTTGTGCCAACAGCAATTAGAATGGATTTTCAAGCTGGTTTTCGGGTAGGATGGTTTATTCCTTTTTACAAGCGCAAACCTAAAGATTTTTACTTCGATTGATGCATTTACTTTACACTATTGCTGTTTTAGCATACGCAAGTGCTTTGCGCATTGCATCTCTTTTTCATCCAAAAGCCAAGAAATGGGTTGTAGGTCGAGCAAATTATTTCGAGAAGTTACCAAAAATCGCTGCTTCAAAAGTAATTTGGTTTCATTGCGCTTCGTTGGGTGAATTTGACATGGCGCTTCCAGTGATGCATCTTCTTAAAGAAAAACAACCAAATTGTTTTTTGTTGGTCACCTTTTTCTCTCCTTCCGGGATGGAACATTATCAAAAAAGGAAAAACAGCGTAGATTTGGCAATTTACCTCCCAATTGACACACCT
The DNA here is from genome assembly GCA_903930085.1 of uncultured Flavobacteriia bacterium. Classification (GTDB taxonomy): domain Bacteria; phylum Bacteroidota; class Bacteroidia; order Flavobacteriales_D; family Crocinitomicaceae; genus M0103. The sequence continues at coordinate 1,799 of CAIYXD010000158.1, read as the reverse complement.
AGAAATGCGAGACGATTTATCCAGCATTTCCATCCGGAAAAAGCATTCTTTGTGAAATATGAATTTTGGTCGAATTACATTTTTGAAGCAAAAAAACAACACATTCAAGTATTTTCACTTTCCTGTTTATTCCGAAAGGATCAGCGTTTTTTCAAATGGTACGGTTCTTTTTTTAGAAAAACATTACACGCAATCAATTTCTTTTATACCCAGGATGAAGCATCCGGTTTACTTTTAAATAGTATCGGAATCAGCAATTATATTTGCGTTGGTGATTCACGCTACGACAGAGTAATTGAAAATAAACTTTTACTCGAAAACAACGAAAGAATTTCGACTTTTTTAATGGGTGAAAAAGCTATCATTCTCGGAAGTACCTGGCCGAAGGATGAATTATTTCTAACTCCATTCATTTTAAAAAATCCACAACAGAAATTTATACTTGCTCCACATACTATTGATGAAAAACACATAGTATCCATTGAAAAATTGCTTCATGGAAGAACTTCACGGTATACAGACACAGGTAATAATCAAGTTTTACTTTTGAATACAATCGGTCATTTGGCGAGTGCGTATGCATACGGAAAGATTGCTTACGTAGGAGGAGGATTTACGGGAAAACTTCACAATATATTAGAACCTAGCGTGTTTGGTTTACCGGTGCTGTTTGGTCCTAAATTCAAAACGTTCCCTGAAGCGTCTGAATTTATTGAACATGGAACTGGTTTCACCATCAGCACAGCGGAAGCTTTTGAAAAAACCATAGCTTTAATTGAAATAAATCTTGATGAAATATCCGCTAAAACTGCAGAATTGGTAGTTAAAAATACGGGTGCATCGAAAAAAATCTTATCCCATCTGGAAACGAATTTCAAACTTTAATCTTACATTCTTCGCATTAAATCCAATAATCGATTAGAATAGCCGGCTTCGTTGTCATACCATCCAACAACTTTAACCATATTATTTACAACACTAGTCAATTCAGCATCAAACAAACAACTATTTGGGTTTCCAATAACATCCACGGAAACGATTGGATCTTCCGTATAGGCAAGAATTCCTTTCAAATACGTTTCAGATGCAACTTTCATAGCTGCGTTTATTATTTCTCTCGTAGGTGGATTCTGAACCACCATAGTCAAATCGGTAAAAGAACCATCTGGCACTGGAACACGAACACCACAGCCACCAATTCTCCCTTCTAATTCAGGGAATATTTTAGTAATTGCCTTGGCTGCTCCGGTAGTTGTTGGAACAATCGATTCCGCTGCTGCGCGTGCACGACGAAGATCCTTATGCGGAGCATCGTGCAATCGTTGGTCGGAGGTGTAACTGTGAATCGTTGTAATATACGCACTTTCAATTTTACATAATTCCCGCATCACCATTAACATTGGCGCAGCATTGTTAGTCGTACATGAAGCGTTGGAAATAAGTGTATCCGTTGATTCCAAAAATGAATCGTTAACACCAAGTACAATCGTTTTAATTTCATCACTTTTTGCAGGTGCAGAAATAATAACTTTTTTTGCACCACCCTGAAAATGCTTAGATGCTTCTTCTTTTGTTAGAAACAATCCTGTTGATTCTAAAACGATATCTACGCCATATTTTCCCCATTGGATATCTTCCGGATTACGTTCTTTTAAAAAGTGAATTTCTTTGCCATTTTCAAAACATATCTTTTCACCTTCAATATGAAATGTCTGTTTTAACCCCCGGTGAACACTATCGTATTTTAACAAATGAGCCAAGGTTTCAATATCAGCTAAATCATTTACTACAGCAACATT
>CAIYXD010000157.1 GCA_903930085.1 uncultured Flavobacteriia bacterium | reverse complement strand
CAACCGTGATGAAAATTATCGCTGGACTCGATAAATCTTTCCAAGGAGATGTTGTTTTTTCGCCTGGCTACTCCGTTGGTTATTTGCCACAAGAACCAGACTTAGACCTTACGAAAACCGTTAAGGAAATTGTCATGGAAGGCGCGCAGGAAACAGTGGATGTTCTTAAAGAATTTGAAGAAATAAACAATTCCTTTATGGACGAAGCAATTTTAAACGATCCGGATAAAATGGATCAATTGATTGCGCGACAAGGTATTGTTCAAGATAAAATTGACGCTTTAGATGCTTGGGAATTGGACGCAAAATTAGATCGTGCAATGGACGCTTTGCGCTGTCCACCGGATGATCAGTTAATCGGAACACTTTCTGGTGGTGAGAAACGCCGTGTTGCTTTGTGTCGTTTGTTGTTACAGAGTCCGGATATACTTTTGTTAGACGAACCAACCAATCACTTGGATGCGGAATCTATTGAGTGGCTAGAGCAGCATTTGCAAAAATACCAAGGAACTGTAATTGCAGTAACGCACGATAGGTATTTCCTAGATAATGTTGCTGGTTGGATTCTAGAATTGGATCGTGGTGAAGGGATTCCATGGAAAGGAAATTACTCTTCTTGGTTGGAACAAAAAGGAAATAAATTGAAGGAAGAGGAGAAAACCGAATCCAAACGACAAAAAATGCTTGCTCGGGAATTGGAATGGGTACGCATGAATCCTAAAGGTCGACACGCTAAGAATAAAGCGAGAATCTCGAATTACGATAAAATGCTTTCCGAAGATATTCAGACGAAAGAAGCATTGCTCGAAATGCCAATTCCGAATGGACCTAGGCTCGGTAATAATGTTATTGATGCTGTAAACGTTGCGAAATCGTTTGGAGATAAATTACTATACGATGATTTAATCTTCAAACTTCCACCAGCAGGAATCGTAGGAATTATAGGTCCTAATGGCGCTGGAAAAACAACGATTTTTAAAATGATCATGGACGAACTTGCTCCGGATTCTGGCGAGTTTACTGTTGGTGAAACCGTAAAAATTGGTTACGTGGATCAAACGCATAAAGATATTCATCCCGACAAAACAGTTTTTGATGTCGTTTCTAACGGCTTAGAATTCATGGAAGTAGGGAATCAAAAAATCAACGCGAGAGCCTATTTGTCTAAGTTTAATTTTAACGGCTCCGACCAAAATAAAAAAGTTGGAATCCTTTCCGGAGGTGAACGAAATAGGTTGCATCTTGCTATGACATTGAAAACAGAAGCAAATGTGCTTTTGTTGGATGAGCCAACCAACGATATTGATATCAACACGTTGCGCGCACTAGAAGAAGGAATACAGAATTTTGCAGGATGTGCCGTTGTGATTTCCCACGATAGATGGTTTTTAGATCGAATTTGCACGCATATTTTAGCATTTGAAGGAGAATCACAAGTGGTTTGGTTTGAAGGATCGTATACAGAATACGAAGAAAACAAGAAAAAGCGACTTGGTGACGCAGCCCCAAAACGAATTAAATACAGAAAACTGGTAAAATAATCCCGAATCCCAAATCCTCAATCCCAAATCTACAAGCATGGATCCTTTACATGGAATAACTTTAGAAAGAATGCTAACAGAGTTGGTGGCAGAAATAGGGTGGAAACACATGGGGGAATTATTGTCTATCAATTGCTTTTTGAGTGACCCAAGTATTCAAAGTAGCTTGAAGTTTTTGCGGAAAACGCCGTGGGCAAGAGCAAAGGTGGAAAAAATGTATCTGGAACGTATTATCGATTTCAAAAAATAAAATAAAATTAACCGAACATAAATTCATTCAGTATGAGCATCAGAAATTTAGAGCCAAAAGCATTGTGGAATCATTTTGCAGATTTAAATGCTGTTCCAAGACCTTCCAAAAAAGAAGAACGGGTAATTCAATTTATGCTGGATTTTGGGAACTCACTCGGACTAGAAACCAAAACGGATGCGATTCAAAACGTAATTATCAAAAAACCTGCGACTGCCGGAATGGAAAACCGCACCACATTGATTTTACAGTCGCACTTAGATATGGTGCACCAGAAAAATTCGGATACTGTTTTTAATTTTGATGAACAAGGAATTGAAATGCAAGTAGATGGCGACTGGGTTAAAGCCAACGGAACGACTTTGGGCGCTGATAATGGAATTGGAGTTGCAGCAATTATGGCATTGTTGGCATCGACTGAAATTCCACATCCAGCATTGGAAGCAATGTTTACAATTGACGAAGAAACCGGAATGACAGGAGCTATGCAATTGGACGGGTCTAATTTTAATGGTAAAATTCTATTGAATTTGGACACGGAAGACGATGATGAATTATCCATTGGCTGCGCAGGTGGAATCGACACTAATACTTCATATGAATACACTCAAACAACTTTAAATGAATCTTCTGAATTTTTAAAAGTTTCCATTCGAGGTTTATTGGGTGGGCATTCTGGAATGGATATTGACAAGGGCAGAGGGAACGCTAATAAAATGCTAACGCGCTTATTTTACAGCCTACAATCGAAATTTGAAATGCAATTAATTTCATTTGATGGTGGAAGTTTAAGAAATGCTATTCCAAGAGAGGCAACCGCTTGCATTGCAGTAAAAACAGCGCAAAAAGAAGATTTTTTAGTGGAAATGGCTAAATTCACTTCCGTTTTAAAAGCAGAATACGCATCTATTGAACCTAATTTTGAAATCATTGCTCAAAACACAGATAAAAGTGAATTGGCAGTTTCGGGAGAAGATTTTAAAAAAATACTCAATGCGCTTTATTCCGTTAACAATGGCGTTTTTCGCATGAGTCCGGATATTAGCGACTTAGTAGAAGCATCCTCCAGTTTAGCGCGCGTTATCATAGCAGATGGAAAATTCACAACGCAATCCTTACAAAGAAGCAGTGTGGAAACAACGAAAACAGATGTTGCCAATGCAATTCGATCTGCTTTTGAAAATATGGGTTGTAATGTGGTTCAGAATGGGGATTATCCTGGATGGCAGCCAAATACCAATTCAGTGATTTTAAATTTGATGTCGGATCTTTACCGAGAAATGTTCAAGGAAGAACCAAAAGTAAAGGCTTGTCACGCAGGATTAGAATGCGGTATTCTAGGAAAACATTTGCCAGGTGTGGATATGATTTCATTTGGGCCTAATATTCGTGCGGCACATTCACCAGACGAAAAGGTTCAAATTTCTTCCGTTCAAAAATTTTGGACGTACTTATTAGAAACAATCAATAAAACACCAATATCCAACTAATTAGCACCATTTGAACCAATTGAATTCACAGCAGGAGCTACTAAAACTAGCAAATACGGTAATGCCTTATGGCAAGTACAAAGGGTATTACCTTATTAAATTACCGGAGAATTATTTGGTTTGGTATCGCGGAAAAGGATTTCCAACCGGAAAACTTGGCGAACAATTACAGTTGATTTATGAAATAAAATTAAATGGATTGGAGAATTTAATCTATCCATTGATAGCTAAGAAATAATTAGTTTAGTTTTCACTACAAAACCTTTTATTCCCACCCTGAAAATAATATTCAAAAGAAAGTTTTTACAGCTTTTTTATGGTGCCAATGCATTTTTTTTCAATTCAACACACTTTTGTGTCTTTATTTTTTAGTGTATAAATAGCTATTTAACAAGGTTTTAACCTGATACATCTCTAATAATAGTTGTGATAATTGTATACATTACTTAATTATTTTTACTTTTTTTGAAACTTTATAAAAGAAGCTGCCGTACACCGCATTGTATTCAGTTAGAGAAATATAAATTTAAAGTAAAAGATATGATTAATAATTCTGTTAAACTTGCACAATATAAGCTGTCTCAGCATAGGGTGCAGGGTACAAAAAGTAAACTAAACATTTTTGAAGTCGCACAATTAATGGATGCTTTAAAAAATGCAGACCAAATTAGCAATGTTGTAAGTCGTTCTATTTTTCACAACATCCATTTGAACTAATTAATTTATTATCAATTATATAAGGAGCTAAGTTGGCTCCTTTTTTTATGCCAAGAATATATAGTTGTCATTTGTAAACTTTTATTACTACATTTGTTTATCTAAAATAATTTACAAATGTTAATACAAGAAAGGCTTCAGTTAATACTAAAAATGCACTCGATTACACCATCGTCATTTGCAGATAAGCTTGGAGTGCAACGATCCAACGTCAGTCATGTATTGTCTGGAAGAAACAAACCAAGTCTTGATTTTTTAGAAAAAATCGTAACCCATTTCCCTAGAGTTAATGCACATTGGTTGATTACTGGCGTGATGCAGGATAATAGCCATAACATCAGAAAAGTAGAGGATGGAGGAGACGCTGTAAATTCAAAGTCCGAAAAATCAGAATATAACGCTACTGGAGAATTACAAACTATTGCAAATTCAAATCGGAAAAATGTGCTTAGAATTCTTGAATTTTACGACGATAATACATTTTCAGAATACCTGCCAGCCAAATAGAAAAAGCGCTTATGCAACGATAACACCGGAACCAACTAGTTCCTCGCCGATGTACCAAGTTGCAAATTGTCCTGGTGTAATTCCCTTCTGCTTCTCCGAAAACAAAATAAACAAACCGTCTTCTTTTAGAAAGAGTGTTGCATTCTTTAGTTTTTGTCGGTATCGAATCCGAACGGAGCAAGATAGAATAGAATTTACATTCATCTTATACTTTAGGTTTACCCAATGAATATCTTGATTATCAATTTTTAGAGCCCATCTATTTAGCCCAGGATGCTCGTCTGTTTGACCGGAATAAACAGTATTTGTTTCCGTATCCAATCCAATCACGAAGGAAGGTTCTGGTCGACCGCCAATGTGTAATCCTTTGCGCTGACCAATCGTATAATAATGTGCACCTTGATGTTCTGCTACTTTTTGTCCCATTTCAACTGCATAAACAAACGGTCTTGCCAGTTTCTCAATATTATCCAAGTTAACAGGAATGGAATCGTACGCATCAAATTGCGCTGTTTTCTTTGGGATTTCTATGACGAAACCTTCTTTAACCTTTAATTTCTGCTGCAAAAATTGAGGTAAACTAATTTTCCCAACAAAGCAAAGTCCTTGAGAATCCTTCTTATCCGCCGTGACTAAGTTTAATTCCGTTGCGATTGCGCGTACTTCAGGCTTAGTCAATTCTCCGACTGGGAAAAGCGCTTTGGATAATTGCTCTTGGTTTAACTGACACAAAAAGTACGATTGGTCTTTGTTCGGGTCTTTT
>CAIYXD010000156.1 GCA_903930085.1 uncultured Flavobacteriia bacterium | reverse complement strand
TTTAAATGCCTGAGCATAAAATTCTTTTTGACCTGAAATGGTATCTTGTATAACGGTTTGAATAGGCTTTCCCGAATTGTTAATATCCACATGGTTAAAATCTGCGCATTCTGAATTAATCAAAAAATCAAACTTCTTCTGAACCCCAGCTTGGGTATAATAAATTGTCATTTTTGACAAAGGATCATTCAAATTAAAATAGAGTACACCGCCCTCCCCGCTTGCTTGTGTGCCATTATTCACACGAACATGTAAACCTTTGAAATAGTTCAGAAATAATTCATTGGTGGAAAAATTCACCCCGCCGGAAGTCGCCTCATTAATTAACTTTTGTGCAAGAATATTTTTCAATCGAATTCTCAATTGCGTATCGACTGTATCTACTCCAATGACAGTAACTGCAGAAGGTTTTGGAACGAAATTTTCAAATCCTGGTTGCACCAAATTTTTAGTAGAACGAGCTATTGTACTGAAACTGTAATATGTTGAATCCAAATACATACTTTCGGTCAATTCAAAAACCTCTAATTTTTGCGAGGACATGTCTCCATACGTAGATGCATACTCCAAACCAAGAATGGTAGAATCAATTGTGATTGTTGTAACATCGCCAAAATTTGGATTTAATCCAGATAACCTAAATTGGGTGTAAAAGTTTGCATTAAACGTTCCAAATTTCGGATCGTTATAAGATCCCAAGACTGCATAAACAGGATTATCCGTTATAACAGAATCCTCTTCAACAGTATATGTTTTCAATGAAAATGTGTCGATTTGTGCGGAATTTAAAAGTTGATTCGGATCGAGGAGATCTGCTCCCAAGTTTGAATCTTTCTTTTTACAAGAAACCGTTAAAAAAAGTGCTATCAAAAAAGTAGCGGAAAGTCCAAAAACCCTCCGCCATTTAGTTCGGTAAATAAAATTCATTCGATTATATAAGTACGTTATCTTCAATTACTTTATTAAAAAATTCCGACATTACTTTTGTTTGGTTCTCTTCAGGAACGTAATCTTGTTTTAAGCAAGTCGCTTCATCGAAAATTGTGCGCAACTCAGGAGACAATTCTTCACTTGCAACGTTAATACCATCTGCATATTTTGTTATTACGCGGGTAATATTTTCGTAGCTTGTGTCTTGCAACTGACTCACAACTTCGTCGTCGAAACCATCAAATTTAAGCTTCTCAGCGAATCTCGGGTCCCAATTTTTGTTAAAGCCATCGTTATAAATACTGTACACAACTTTCGTATCTGCAAAGTGTGGATCTTTATTGTACAATTTCTTGATATACAAGGCCATCAAGGATGTCATCCAACCATGGCAATGAATTACATCTGGTTGCCATCCAAGTTTTTTAACCGTTTCCAAAACGCCACGGCAGAAAAACATGGAGCGTTCATCGTTATCTGGATAAAATTCTCCTTTATCGTCAGCAACTGTATTTTTTCTTTTAAAATATTCGTCATTGTCAATAAAATAAACCTGCATCCGCGCTGTAGAAATAGAAGCAACTTTTATTATTAGCGGATGGTCATTGTCATCAATTATCAGATTCATTCCAGACAATCGAATCACTTCATGAAGTTGGTGTCTGCGTTCATTGATACTTCCAAAGCGCGGCGTAAAAACACGTATCTCTTTTCCTGCCTCTTGAATCCCTTGCGGCAAGCGTCTTGCAGTAGTTGAAATTTCAGATTTTGGTAAAAATGGTTGTATTTCCTGTGACACAAAAAGTATTTTCTTTTTCTCCATGAATTTTATATTCGTAAAAACAGTACAAAAATATAGAAAAAAAAGCGGAACTTCAACAAAAAGAGATAGTTTTGTCGATTGATCTTATCAATTTGGGTACAGTTCATGCAGATCTTTCAAGACAAACAATCGCTCATTCAAGCGCTAAAAGAAATCAAAGCAGCAGGGAAATCCATTGGATTTGTTCCAACGATGGGTGCATTGCACGATGGCCATATTTCCCTAGTTCGAAGCGCATTGCAGGTTACCGACCAAGTTGTGGTTAGCATTTTTGTAAATCCAACACAATTTAACACTGCATCTGATTTAGATAAATACCCGCGCACGCTGCAAGCGGACATAGCTCTTCTGCAGAAGGAAGGCGACATTTTTGTCTTCGCGCCAGCAGTTTCGGAAATATACCCGGAGGATGATTTCTTTGGGCCATTCGACTTGGAAGGAATAGATTTAGTCATGGAGGGAAAATTTCGACCTGGACATTTTCAGGGCGTGGTGCATGTTGTTCGCAATTTATTTCAGATTGTCCAGCCTCAAAAAGCATTCTTTGGTTTAAAAGATTTTCAGCAAGTTGCTGTTATTCGATTAATGACAAAAAAACTTGCTCTACCAATTGAAATTGTAGCTTGTGCTATTGAAAGATCGACAAATGGTCTTGCTTTAAGCAGCAGAAACCTGCGATTATCGGAAACGCAGAAGGAAGATGCGCTTATTCTATTTCAAACCTTGGCCTTGCTGAAAAAATTAAAGAAGGAGTTTTCTCCTGCTGTATCCCGGGAAAAAGCAATGGAATTTTTCAAGAAGGGAAAATTGGAATTAGAATACCTGGAAATCGTTTCTAGTGAAACATTGGAGGCACTTGATCAAACTTGGAGCGAAAGTTCAACCTGCTGTATTGCTGCTTTTTGCGGAGAAGTAAGATTGATTGATACTGCTCAATTATAAGCAATTCGCAGTTGGAGAATTTGGTTATCGATTATTCTTCCAAATAAACACGATGTACTCGTTTTGAAATGCTCGTCATCACTTCGTAAGCGATTGTTTGCATGTTTTCCGCAAATTTTTCTATGGTTTGATTTTCACCAATTATTTCGACGCGATCGCCTTCTTTAACCTGTAATTTTGAAACATCCACCATTATCATGTCCATGCAAACGCGTCCAACGGTTGGACAAAATTTACCTTGAATAAATACGCCACCTTGTCCGTTACTTAAACTTCTTTTGAAGCCATCTGCATAACCAACCGGAATAATTGCAATCTTCGTTTCCTTTTCTGCGATAAATGTTCGACCATAGCCAACACTATCGCCTTTTGCCAATGTTTTCACCTGAGAAATGGCACTTATCCAACGCATTACAGGTTTTAATTTTTGTTTTACCGTTGGATTGGAACTAAGCCCATACATTCCAATTCCCATGCGCACCATTTCAAATTGTGCATTTGGATAATTTGCAACTCCTTCCGAATTTAAAATATGGCGATCAAAAAGATAATTTAAATTTTGTGAGAGGGCATAAATTGCTTGATTAAAGCGCTGGATTTGGTGCTCTGAAAATCTTTTATCGCGGCGATTATCCGCATCTGCCAAATGGGAATAAACAGATTTTACCCGAATTTCTGGTTGGGCTTGCAGAATTTCACATACTCGCGGTATGTCCTGCAGCTCAAATCCTAGTCGTTTCATCCCTGTGTCCAATTTCAGATGGATTGGAAAATCTGTTTGCCCCTGAAAAATCAATTCTTTAATGAATTGATCCAATTGATTGAACGAAAAAATTGCAGGTTCCAATTGGTAGTTGATGCAATCTTCAAAACCATCTTCTTCGGCATTCATGACTAAAATTGGCAACTTAATTCCTTGCTTTCGCAGTTCAACTCCTTCGTCGGTGTATGCAACTCCCAAATAATCAATCCCTTGCTGTTCCAGGAAGTGTGCCATTTTTTCAACGCCTGACCCATAGGATTGCGCTTTGACCATTGCCAATATTTTTGTTTCTGGCTGCAATTTACTTTTAAAAACCATTATATTTTTCCGAACTGCGCTCAAATCTATTTCAACGAAGGTCTTGTGGTTTTTCAAACGAAATTGCTTTGCCAAACGCTGCATGTTTGCTTTTCGAGTACCCTTGATTAGAATTACAGAATTCTCAAATGTTTGGGGTAATTGTTCGTTTTGGCTAATTATGTGTAAAAAATCCGGCTTAAATGCTTCGACAATACGTTCAAGTTCTGCTTTTAGAATTGAATTTTCCGCATCCAAACCAATGATTACAACTCTTTTTCTATTGCCAGCAATACGCAACTGGAATTCTAGCGAATGCGTTAAAGCGTCTAGATCCAAATTATACGTATCGTTTATGATTGTATTCCCATTTACTCCATCAAATGTCTCCATCCGCAAGGCCAATTGAGGTAAAGTTGGAATTCGTTCCTTGATGAGTTTCGTGTTTTCCAACAGTAGTTTTGAAAGCGCAATTGCAACTAGTGCATTATTTACACTGGCTTTGTCATCAAAGGGAAGCAGCGATAGCTCTTTTTGAAAATTCTCCGGTTTTAGTGCAACACCATGTATTTTTTCTTGTTGCTCCGTTGTTAAATGAATTGAATTTGGGAAATATGTTTTCTGTACCTTCGTAAAAAGGCGCAATTTCTCGTCAATATGTGCTTGTGTTGACTGGAAATTTTCTTCGTGCGCTCTCCCAAAGGAAGTGAAAACGCCAAGTGTAGGCCGAACAATTTCCGCTAAACGTTCCATTTCTCCCGGCTTGGAAATACCGACTTCGATGAGCGCCAAATCACTATCTTTCTGCAATTCAAGTAAGGATAAAGCAACTCCCAATTGAGAATTATAGCTTTTTGGACTTCTGCTTATGCGCAAAGTTGGACTCAATAAGTGGTACAACCATTCTTTTACGGTTGTTTTTCCAGCGCTACCAGTTATTGCGATTATTGGGTAATTGAATTTTTCACGGTGAAAATGGGCTAAATCCTGCAAAGCAGCAAGTGTATCCTTAACTTGAATAAAACGTGCATCCGGGAATTTACCAAGTGGTATTTCTTTCGAAATTACAAATGTTCGGATTCCTTTACTGTAGGCACTTTCAATAAATGTGTGTCCATCCCTAAATTCTCCGCTTAGTGCAAAAAAAATGGTGCTATTTCCATCGATGAGTTTTCGAGAATCATACGCGACACTTTCCAACACCAAAGTAGAATCCACCTCACAGAGTGAAACGCCGTGAATCGCAGTACAAAGTTCCGAATATGAAATCCCAAGTTTCAAGCAGCGAAAATTAGATTAGAATTAATAAACAATTGTATTAAAACATGCACGACACAGCGGTTTGTACTTTTCAATCGCTCCAACCAGCACTTGTTCTGTTTCCGCTGCGGTGCGGTGCGAAAACTGAGCTAAGTTACCACAAGAAACACAAATAGCATGCACTTTGGTAACATATTCTGCAATGGCCAGTAATTTAGGCATTGGACCAAAAGGAATTCCTTTGTAATCCATATCTAAACCTGCCAAAACAACCCGCACGCCTTTCTTCGCTAAAAGATTACATACTTCTACAAGTCCATCGTCAAAAAATTGCGCTTCGTCAATTGCAACCACTTTTTCATCCTTCCAGATTTTTAGGATTTCTGCAGAATCATTTACCGGAATTGCCTTCAAACTACTTCCTTGGTGGCTTACTACAGCTTCTTCGCTATATCGGTCATCCACAATTGGTTTAAACAAAAGTAATTTTTGATTCGCAAACTGGGCGCGTCTTATTCTACGAATTAATTCTTCCGTTTTACCAGAAAACATAGAGCCACAAACGACTTCAATCCATCCGTTTTGTCTACCATCTACAGGAAATTGTTCTAAAAACATTGCATTAGTGCTTATTGGTTATTAACAAATCAACGAAGAGAAGTTTCTCCAACAACGCTTCTTTTTTACCATAAACCTAGGTAACTTTACCTTCCAAAGGTCGTTATTTTGTTACACGTTTTACGTGCAACGTTAGCAACTTTTATAATTTGTTGAAAAAACACATACACGTATATGGCAAATCTTAGTGCATTAAAAGTTACAATCGAAGCGATTCAAGCTGCATATGAAAAATTAGAGAATGGTAAAATTTCTCCCGAAGAATTAGAAATTCTCTTGGAGCAATCCCGAGAATTATACGACCGAGCAGTAATTTTACGCTATAAATCTTACGAAGAGAAGGTTTTTCCAACTTCCGAAGCAAATAGCGAGCAGCAAACTGAAATTTCTTTAGAAAAAGAAGTAGCACACGAATTTACGGAAATGGAAGCGGCAGCTGTTTCAGTTGATCGTGTTGAAATGGCTTTTGAAGCAGAGGAAAAAGAGCTGGAGATTCCAATTATGGAAGAAATTCCGTCGTTTGATTTTAGTTTATTCGATGATTCTTCCGAAGAAGCTAAGCACGCAGTTTTAGAAGAAGAAGCAATTGAACACATTTCAGTTACGGCAACATCCGAAGAGGAATTTGGATTGCACGAAGAAAAAATTGTAATGGAGCAAGTAACGCTTACTCCAGTATCTGAGGAAAATCAGAGATTTTTAGCGCGTTTCTCAAAAACGGATGTCAATAATATGAATCAAATTTTAATGTCAAAACTCGATACGCTAATTGGTTCGTTTGGTTTAAATGAGCGACTTCAATACATAAACGAGTTGTTCAACGGATCGAGTGAACATTTTTCGGAAGCAGTAAAAATTATTGATAATCAGTCGAATATCGAAGAAGCATTGCTTAAAACATCCGTTTATGCGAACCAGTTTAATTGGGAGAATGACAGTGAAACAGTGGAGGAATTTGTTATAAAAATCAAACGACGCTATGCGTAAATTACTTCTCTTACTTTTAATTTTAAATGGAGGATTCACATTTTGTCAAATTGAAGAAGTAAGAAGAATTACACAGCAACTTTGTTCGCCTGAATTGAATGGCAGAGGTTATGTAAATAAAGGTGATTCGCTTGCCGCTGCATTTATTGCTGCCGAATTTTCTAAAATTGGATTAAAACCAATAGGCGATTCCTATTTTCAAGAATTTCAACATTCAGTTAATACATTCCCAGGCAAAATGCTTGTGAAGCAGAACAATCGAATTTTGATTCCAGGTGTTCATTTTTTAGTTGATGCTGGAAGCGCGGGAGGAAAAATGCAATTAAAGCCAAAAAGAATACCAATTTCAATTGCACTCAACACAGAAAAGCTCATTCAGGAAATTCAAGCAATCAGTAATGGAACAACCTATAATTCGATTGCATTTGATTTCCGAAAACTCTCCTCGGATACGCTTCGAAAAATAAATGGTTTAACACGAAAAATTGCCGGTATAATGCCGGTAATTGAAGTCACCGACCGCAAACTTACTTGGTCTGTTTCTTCCGAACAATTAAAATACCCTTTGCTGCAAATTCAAGATTCCGTTTTTGTATTCGATGAAGCACTTACCATTGAAATTGAAGCAGAACAACTAACAGATTACCGTTCAAACAATGTTATCGGATATTTACCCGGAAAGAGAAAATGGGGTAAAAAAGTAATTTATTCTGCACATTACGACCATTTGGGTCGTATGGGTGAGGAAACGTATTTCCCCGGCGCAAATGACAATGCTAGTGGAACTGCGATGCTTTTGAGCATGGCAAATTATTTCAAAAAAAATCCAATTAATCGTTCGATTGTTTTTATTGCTTTTGCAGGGGAAGAAGCGGGATTGGTCGGTTCGAAGTATTTTGTTCAAAATCCGCTCGTAAAGCTTAAAAAAATTAGTTTCGTTTTAAATTTGGACATAATGGGAAGTGGCGAAGAAGGAATAACCGTTGTAAACGCGACACTTTTCGAATCTGAATTCAAGGAGCTTCAACAAATCAACCAGGAACAAAAATTAATTTCACACATAAAATCGAGAGGTCCGGCAGCCAATTCAGACCATTATTGGTTTACCCAAATGAATGTCCCGGCATTTTTCATTTACACTATGGGACCAAATAAAAATTACCACGATATTTTTGATACCTACGAGAATTTAAGTTTTGTTGAATACCAAGATCTCGTAGCGCTTTTGTGTGCATTCACGAAACAATTGTAAAAACAACAAATTTAAATTGTTGCACTGCATAATTTTATACTTTTAGAGATGGATTAGCATTTGAAAGCGGATGCAAATTGTTCCGAATAAAGTGTCGAATACTATTCGAAAGAAAATCCTTAATTTGGTGCTCAAACTATATTTTATGAAAATACTACTCGTTGTATTTATACTTTTAGTAAATCTAATAGCTTTTTCTCAGCCTTATGCGGGAAGTGGAAAAAAGAATACGAACATGGATGTTGCAAAAGCTGCGCAATGCACTCCGCCCACAACGACGACGTATTTGGAATTAAATAATGTTCGAGCGATGGTGCACACTGCTGGAAATCTCTGGCAAGTTCCAAATCAAAATTATTCGCAATACGAAATTCCAAAAAATTCCGGTATAATGGCTTTGTTTACTGCAGCACTTTGGCTCGGAGGAACGGATGTAAATAATCAATTAAAATTAGCCGCCTTGCGCTACAGAGAAGGTCAAGATTATTGGACGGGACCGCTTTCAAAAGTCGTTGCAGAGACGAATTATGAAAACTGCAGTAAATACGACAAGCATTTTGTTACAACACAGGATATGATTCGCGAATTCGATGCGTGGTATCGCGCTGGAATTGCAGATGCAGAAGATGGAACGCAAACCCAATCCGAACTCTTTCCGGGTTATACGGTTCCAAACGGAATTAAAGAATGGCCGGCGCATGGTGATGTTTCTCTTGGTCAGGATTATTATTTAGCGCCGTTCTACGATAGCAACGAAGACGGAACGTACAATTGGATGGATGGCGATTATCCCTGGCACGATATTAATAAAACCAAAGAATGTAAAATAGACCGCCGCGTAAGTTTGTACGGAGACATTAATTATTGGTGGGTAATGAATGACAAAGGAAATATCCATACCGAAACCGGAGCAGATCCGATTGGGATGGAAATTCGAGCGCAAGCTTTTGCCTTTGCCTCCAATGACGAAATCAACAACATGACTTTTTACAATTACGAGTTGATCAATCGTGGAACGCAGACCTTATACAATACATATTTTGGTTTTTTCACTGACGGAGCACTTGGTGATCCATTCGATGATTACGTTGGTTGTGATGTGAGTCGTGGATTGGGTTATTATTACAACGGAGATAATTACGATGGTGAAAATTCCGGTTTCAAGGGATATGGATCATCTCCACCAGCCGTTGGAGTTGACTTTTTTGAAGGACCTTACCAAGATGATGATGGAATAGACAATGGATTTGGAATTGGAGAAAACGAAGCGCTGAATGGAATCGGCTACGGAGATGGAATCGTCGATAACGAGCGATTTGGAATGCGCCGTTTCCTATACTATTCCAACACGACAAATGGATCCAATCCGAGTCAGACAGATCCAATAAATGCTTCCGATTATTACAATTATCTGCGTGGATTTTGGAAAGACAATACCCGATTCTACTACGGCGGTTCAGGACATCTTTCGGATGCCGAAGCAGATCCCTCCGTTCCATGTGAATTTATGTTTCCTGGCGATACAGATCCCTTAGGCTGGGGAACTTCCGGGAATCCGCAAGAACCATGGACAGAGCAAACTTCCAACAATCCACCAAACGATCGCCGATTTGTTCAATCTGCAGGTCCTTTTGTTTTAAAACCTGGCGCTGTAAATAACATAACCGTTGGCGTAGTTTATGGGCGTTCCAGTGGCGGAGAACCTTTCGCTTCCGTTGAAGTTTTGCAGCGTGCCGATGATAAAGCGCAAGCGTTATTTGAAAATTGCTTTAAAGTTTTGGAAGGTCCGCATGCGCCAGATCTGCATATTCAGGAATTAGAGAACGAATTGATTCTTACACTTTCCAACCCGGTAAATTCTAATAATTATCAGGAAAAATATACAGAATTTGATCCGTTCATTGTTTCAGCAGATGCAAATGCGGATAAAAATTACCGGTTTCAGGGATACCAAATCTATCAGTTGGAAAGCAAACAAGTATCATTATCCGACCTTCAAGATGCTGATAAGGCGCGTTTGGTGGCGCAATGCGATTTAGAGGA
>CAIYXD010000155.1 GCA_903930085.1 uncultured Flavobacteriia bacterium | reverse complement strand
TGCTTTACCAGTAGTTGCAGTAATTACAGGCACGCCAAGTGTATGTGAGGGAGCAACTACAACGCTTGCAAGTGCAACAGCAGGTGGAGTTTGGACATCATCCAACACGGCAACAGCGACCATCAATGCTTCAACAGGAGTAGTGAGTGGAGTTGCTGCGGGATCTGCAACAATGACTTACACGGTAACGAATGTTAACGGATGTATAAAATCTGTAACGCAAGCGGTAACGGTGAATGCTCTGCCAGTAGTTGCATCCATTAGTGGAACAACGGAAGTATGTGCTGGATCTACCACTACATTAACAAGTGCAACAACGGGTGGAGTTTGGACATCATCTAATGCAGCAGTGGCGACAGTAAGTTCTGTTAGTGGGATAGCTTCTGTTCTTGGAATTGGAGCAGGATCTGCAACGATTACGTACACAGTAACCAATGTGAATGGATGTGTAACTGCTGTGAATTCTACAGTCGTGGTTAATCCATTACCAGTATTACCAGTTATTACAGCAAATGGTCCAACGATGTTGTGTCCAAATACTACAGTTGATTTATCTGTTCCATCAGTGTATACTTCTTATTTCTGGAATAATGGAATGGTGAATAATACTATTACAACTGGATTGCCTGGATATTACTTTGTAACAGTAACAAACAACTTTGGCTGTGTTATTTCAACAGTACCAGTAGCTGTTTCAATTGGAGACACAATCAATCCAGTTATTATTGCTCCTGCAGATATAGCTTTGAATATTACTTCAGGTTGTGCCATTACAGGAGTAGATTTAGGTATTCCAGTAACATCTGATAACTGTTCAGTAGTAAATATCACTAACAATGCACCATTTACATTCCCAATAGGTACAACAGTGGTAACATGGACAGCATATGATGCATTTGATAACTTAGCGATTACGGTTCAAACTGTAACAGTTAGTGATACAATTGTCCCTCAAATAATTGCACCTGACACGGTTGTTGTTCAATCTAATTTGTCTTGTGAAGCTGCAGGTATATTCATTGGTAGTCCAATTGCAGGTGATAATTGTTCTGACTACACCATTGTAAATAATGCTCCTGCTATTTTCCCATTAGGAACTACAAACGTACTATGGACGATTACGGATGGCAGTGGAAATGTTGCAACAGCTAGTCAGATAGTTATTGTTGAAGATGATATTGCACCTTACGTAAATCTTGTAGATGTGACATTAAGTTTAGATCTTACAGGATCTGCAATATTGACGTTTGATCAAATAGATGTAAACTCAAATGATAACTGTGGAATTGATACAATACTATTTAGTCAGACAGACTTTGGTTGTAAAGATGTTGGAATTAATACAGTTACAATTACTGTAATTGATAATAGTGGAAATTCAACTATTGCAAATATCTATGTGACGATAGAAGGATCCGGTATAGATTCTGACTTTGATGGAATTGATGATTCATGTGATGATTTCATAGATACAACAGCGATTGTTATACCGTCTGGATTCACACCTAATTCGGATAATATCAACGATTACTTTGAGATACTAGGTTTAGGAAACTATGAAACGAAGATTCTATTCATTTACAATCGTTACGGAAATTTAGTATTCCAAAGTGATAGTTATAACAACACTTGGAATGGTACACTTTTAAATACAGGTGAACTATTACCAGATGCTACATATTATTACCTATTGGAATTAGACAATGGTAAGAGAGAATCTGGATATGTTTACATAAATCGAGTACAGTAATTAGTAATAAAAATAAGATAATGTCAAAAAAAGTTATTATAAATGGAATGTTGGTAGCACTTAGTGTTGCTACCAACTTTTTATCTGTTGCACAAGGGGATCCAAGTTATCGACAGAATCAGTTCAATATTTTGATGTTGAATCCAGCACAAGCTGGAGCAAATAGTTATTCAGATTTCTCCACTTTGGCATCTAATCAATGGATTGGTATTCCAGGAGCGCCTGTTACTTATACAGCATCAGGTAATTTTCGGGTTTTTGAAAATTTCGGGGTGGGTGTAAGCATGCTTGCGGATAAGTATGGCCCGGTTAAACTGGGAAAAGCAGATATTAATCTAGCGTATCATTTACGCCTTGGAAAAAACTGGAAATTTGGAGTTGGCATGAAGATTTCTATGTCGGATATGTATGTGGACATGACCGAAGTAAAAACGATTGTTGGAAATGACCCATACATGATGAATAGCTTGAGAACAGGTTTTGCATTAAATGGCGGATATGGAGGTTTATTATATAATAAATACTTTTATGTAGGATTCTCTCAACCAAGAATTGGTAGAACAAATTTTTTAAATGCAAACATGACACAATTTGTAGACACTAGAACTGGAATGATTGGATACATGGGAGCGAATTTGCCTATTAATTCAAAGTTAGATTTTAGACCTAATGTTGTAAGTCGATACGTTAAAAACACACCATACAATCTGGATATAAACACGATTTTCACTATCAACAAAATACTAGATTTAGGCGTTTCGTATCAAGTAATGACAGGTATTGGAATGATTATGGGATGTGAATTAGAGAAAAAATTCTATATTGGTTATTCTTACATGTATCCAATAAATAATTTAAATAGAGTTACTACTCAGTCTCATGAGATAGCTTTTCGATACCGTTTTGCTAATAAGTCATCCAATAAGCAAAGTCCAAGATTCTTCTTGTAACATAACATAATATTGATTAAATGATTAGAGTACTTTTTGCTTCAATTTTATTTTTTTGCTCTTCTATGCTCTTGAAGGCGCAGACTATTGAAATCTCACCGGTTTGTTTTAATACACCTGAGAATGATTTTGGTATTCGGAAAATTGGAGATAAAATTTATGTTGTTTCTGCTGATTTAAAAGTTAATGTTACTATTAAAAATAGAAAAAGTGAAAACGATCGAATTTATTCTGATTTATTTGAAGTGGTAAATTGTGAGCTAAAGGATGCGAGGTTGTTAAGTAAAGAATTTAAACAAAAGGTAAGTTTAAGCTCCACTTTTCATGATGGGCCTGTCACAGGCACATCTGACTTACTTTTTTTTACAAATAATGGAGGTGTAAAAAATACAGATAAGTTGAGTATTTTTTATTTAACAAAAAAAGATAGTCTGTGGGATAATGCAATAGAGTTTCCGTTGAATTCTGATAAATTTAATATTTCACATCCGTTCTATGATGCTGAAAACAAAACATTATATTATGCTTCTGATGAAAATGGGAATTTAGATTTGTTCACCGTTCCATTTAATGGAAAAGAATTTGGGACTCCAGCCCCTATAGTTTCTGCTAATACAGATTCAGCAGAATGTTTCCCATATTATTGGAAAGGAAAGTTGCACTTCACCTCAAATAGAAAAGAGTCACTCGGAGGTTATGATTTGTTTTTTCTAGAAAATGAAAAGGTTTTTTCAATGGGAAGTCCATTTAATTCCGAATACGATGATTTGTCTTTGATACATGATTCTGATACATCCGGTTTTTTCTCAACGCGCAGAGAATCCCAAGGAATTCATGATGATATATATGCATTTACTATTGTTCCACCTGTTAAAATAATTGATAAAGAAGCAGAGATAGTTGCTGAAATCAAGGAAAATACTATTTTGTTAAAAGAGGAATTCACCAAATTATTAGACCTTAGAAGCGAAGCCAAAAAGGTTGGCGTTTCTAAAGATATATTAACCTTGATAAACAAAGCAATCTTATCTTACGAAAAAGGATTTCCGGAAAGCATGGATAATCTAAATTTACAAGAGATAATTAAGGTAAACAAGGAAATCGAAGGAACTAAAGCATTGATTGAACAGCAAATTGCACAGAAAACCAATGTGGAATATACAAATACTTCTTTGTTAACTCAGGCAAATGAATTGTTGAAAAACTCAAAAATAGAAAACGTACAATTTGCAACTAATTCCGCATTAATTGAAGGTGAGTTTATATCTTTATTAAAAGGAACATCTGAACTAGTGAATTCCAATAGCACCTGGAAACTTACTTTGTCAGGACACACCGATAATATCGGTTCAGCGGAATTTAACCTAGATCTTTCTAAAAGACGCGTAGAATCCGTAAAAGCATTTTTAGTAAATCACGGGGTTTCGGCTTCAAGAATTATTATAGAATACTATGGATTAACTCGACCAATTGTATTAAATGACACTGAGAAAAATAGATTTAAAAATAGACGTGTTGAATTTAAAATTACAGAATAATAGATATTCTATCTTCCTACTTTTAAAGTAGTTCGCATTTTCTTAAATTGAATCCTAACTGAGAAACCATTTTAGTGAGTTATAAAAAACGGTTGTAATTTCAAATTGGGATGAAAATAGCACAAAAATATCATATCAATAAAGTCATTTTATATTTCTTATTCATTTGCATTTTTATAAATTTTTCTGCCTGTAATTCTAAAGGAGAACAAAAAATCAAGGACACTAATTTCAATTCATTCAAAAAAGAAAATGAATTGAAAAAATTAGACACGATTGTATTGCGAAAAAAAGCCTTGTCTTTCATAAAAAATGGAGATATTGATTTGGCGGCGAAGTGTTACTCGGAAATTGGAAACAGAAAATACACCGAGCTAGATTATATTGGTTCCATTAAAAATTGGAATAAAACAGCTGAATTATCTGAAAAATTAAATATTAAACTGAATACGGCTCAAATTGAGAATAATCTAGGTGCAGCATATAATGCCTTGGGCTATTCAAAAACGTCGTCCTACTTTTTTATTAAAGCGAAGAAAGTTTACGACGAAGAAAATATCAAAGACCGAAATTATTGGATTATGCATATTAATATCGGTGTTTGCTACATGGATTTAAATATGTTGGATGAAGCTAAAAAGTATTTCAAAATAGTTGTAGGAAATGAAGATGATTACATCCAATTTCTGTATCATTTGAACATGACTAAATTATCTGGTTTGGAGAAAGATGTCGTTAATTTTTATTACCATAGCGCACAAAGTGAAAAGATGCTTCCGAAATTTAAGCTATATCGTAATGTATGGGAAACAATATTGTTAGAGTTTGCTGCTGATTTATTCGACTTTGAAAAAGCAAATGAAATTCTAAATACCTATCAGCAATACTATACCAAGAAACCCCTATATGTTAAACTTCTCCTAAATCGTTTGAAATGGAAAAACGAAAAGGAATTATTTGAACCGGCGAGTAAAATATTAAACTATGAGTCCAAGATTATTGAAGATAATGACTTATACCAAACGGATTTATATTATGAAATAGTTGCAAATTATTTTCTTTATAAAAAAGATTTTATAAAATATAGTTATGCGGTTAAAAAGAGTATTGAATCAAAAGATAAACTTAGGGAACAACGCAACAACCAATCACTTGAGGATTACAAATCAGAAGCCTCTGCCAATGATTTGAGACGTAAAAATCAAATTTTAGAAGTTAAGAATCAACTCAATGAAAGAAGCGTAGATTACCAAAAAACAATACTGATTTTTTTTATTCTTCTTTCTTTTTCTCTTTTAATTCTCTTGCTTCTAGGACTAAAATACTTTAAGAAATCAAGAAAATTAAAACAATTAGAATTAGAAGGAATAAATGCTGCGCTTAAATTTAAGCAACTAAGTGAAAATATTCTAATGAATAAAGTTGATATGCAAGAATTGCAAATCAACGAAATAATGCTGAATATTAGTAAAATTGCAGTTCTTAAAAGTCAAATAGACCAATTTATAAAATCCAGTTCCAAGATGAATATTTCAGACGAATGGACAAGGGAAATAAAATTATTGAAGTTGAATATGGATAGCTTTTTCACCAATTACAGAGAGTTAGCTGTAGTGTCATATACCAACACCTTAGATTATTCTTCTTTAGAAAAGTTGAAGAAAAGTTTTCCAACATTAACGGAAAAAGATTTCCAAGTAATCCAATTGATTTTGAATAACTTCACCAGTAAAGAGATTGCAATTCTACTTTCAAAATCAGAGAAATCAATAGAATACTATCGACGCCAATTACGGTTAAAACTAGGATTAAAGAAAGAAGATGATATTGAGCAATTTATAATAAGTGAATTAAAATTCTTATGACTATCGTAAATTTGCTATAATTCCACCCCTAAGAAGTTACGATTTATTACTAAAAAAAATAGTTTAATTTACTATTAATCAATTAAATAATTAACTATAGGCCTAGTTAATTTAGCCCTAAAAAAAAATGTATTAATTAATTGTATTAATCTTCGCAGTAATTTTGACTAATTAAGCTACAGTTGTGTGCAAAAACGAATATTTACTGAAATATAAATAGTAAGCATTTTTAAATGTGAACATATACTATTGAAAATTGGCCCATTAAGTATACAATTTTCTAAAGTTACACTACATAAGAATCTTTTAAAAGTGGTTTGTAGTGATTAAAATAAAATGTTACCATTAGAACTCATATTATATCAATAAACTAAGAATCAGAATGAAACCAATTCGAATTTTCTTATTGCTCTCCTCATTGCTATTTATTCAACAAATTATAGCACAAAATTTGACTATATCCACAGGTGGTGAAACAGGTACATCTGGAACCAACTGGAGTATTTCTGGAAATGTTTTAAACGTTGGCGCTTCGGGTTCGGCGTCCATCAATACAAGCGTAATTACCAATCACCTTCAAAATATGGGTGATTTAACCATAAATCTGCCTTGGCAAAGTGGTGTTGTTCGTATCACTAATATCATCAATAGTATTGCCTATTCAGGCTCTAGCGCGAGAACATTAACATTTCAAAGCGCGAACGATATCGTTTTTGCAAATACAGTAGGCATTACAAGTTCCACTGCAAGTTTAAACGTGGTTCTTAGATTAGCAATGGGTTTGAGTTTAGGTGGTCCAGATAGTGGACTCGTTAAAATGGATGGTATAAATATAGACACTAAAGGCGGACATTTCTGGGTAGGTGGCGGCACCGGAAGCACTGTATGGAATGGGTTGACGGTTGGTAATTCTTATGCTGTCACTTGGTCGGACGATCTGTCTGGAATT
>CAIYXD010000154.1 GCA_903930085.1 uncultured Flavobacteriia bacterium | reverse complement strand
GAAAGTGGAAGCAAAAGTTGATACTTTAAATGATGGGATAGCAAATTTCAATCATTTTGTAGTTTTTCACATTGGTGGGGATAATTTGATTCAACCTTTTTCTTTTACAAACATCAATTGGATTTCCGTTGCGCCAGATAAACATGTTTTTCCTTTGAAACTCGATATGCAAAAGTTTCTGCAAAACGATGGTCAAACGATAGATCTAAAAACGGAACACATTTCACATTCTGCATCGGGTCAGGAGACGTTAAGTCAAAAAGTGATTGAGAATTTTAAATCCGCCATAAGTAGTTATTAATGAGGTGTTTATTGTTGTTTTTTATCGGGCTAACTGTTTTTTTATCGTGTAGAAAAGACAAGGTAAATTATTCTCCTTCTCCCTATGTTTTGGAGATTCCTTCCCATTTCCCCGATATGCTTATTCCAGCTGATAACCCTATGACCATTGAAGGAGTTGCATTAGGAAGGAAATTATTTTACGAGAAAAAATTAAGTGGCGATAATACTATTTCATGTGCTTCCTGCCATTCAGCTGAAAATGCATTCACCGATCCAAAAAAATATTCCGTTGGAATAAATGGCCAAGAGGGAAATAGAAATTCAATGGCGCTCATCAATCTTGGTTGGCAGAGCTTTTTTTTCTGGGACGGAAGAGCAAAATCGTTGGAAGAGCAAATTCTAGAACCTATTCCAAATCCGATTGAAATGCACCAGTCTTGGAAAGATGCAACTTCCAAGTTGAATTCCGATGTTAATTACCGCAATATGTTTTTCAAAGCATTTGGAGAAGAAGGTATCGATTCAACAAAGGTTTCTAAAGCAATAGCTCAATTCTTACGAACCATGATTTCGGGATCTTCGAAATACGATGTAATGTATAAATATGAAAATAGTTTAGCAATACCAGCGAATGAGCAAGCTGTATTAATGTCCATTTCCCCCGAAGAATGGGCAGGTTATGATTTGTTCAAAAGTTTAAATGGTGCGGACTGTTTCCATTGCCACAACGGACCTTTGATGCAAGTGAAAAAATTTAGCAACAACGGATTGGATGCATTATTTGATGATTTGGGAAGAGGATTAGTTACGGGAAACAGCAACGATAATGGTAAATTCAAAGTGCCAACTTTGCGGAATATTGCGTTAACCGGTCCATATATGCACGACGGTAGATTTGGTACTTTAGACGAAGTAATTGAACATTATTCTAGTGGAATTCAACAAAGTGCGACAATAGATCCCTTGATTGAATACGCTTTTCAAGGTGGTGTTCAATTAGATGCGCAGGAGAAGGCGCTTTTAAAGAAATTTCTAGAAACACTTACAGATTATAGTTTTATAAATAATCCTAATTTTCAGGAGCCCAAATAATTCTCTCCGAAAGAAAAAATAATCCCCACACCTAAAATATGATTGACGAAAGAAGATTAACCACCGAAGAAAAAGCCCTTAAACTTAATTTAACTTCCGATATCTATGGCTGTTTTGCCGAAATTGGAGCGGGGCAAGAGGTAGCAGCAAATTTTTTCAAGGCCGGAGCAAGTTCTGGAACAATAGCATATACGCAGTCGGCGTACGACATGAAAGTTTCCGATTCCATGTACGGTGAAACAATCC
Organism: uncultured Flavobacteriia bacterium; assembly: GCA_903930085.1. Lineage (GTDB taxonomy): Bacteria > Bacteroidota > Bacteroidia > Flavobacteriales_D > Crocinitomicaceae > M0103. The sequence continues at coordinate 5,170 of CAIYXD010000154.1, read as the reverse complement.
GCTATGTTTGTGAGGAACGTTTGCTCACGATGCTTACAACAGAATATGAAACATTGAAATTTAGATTACCAGAAAAATATAAAGAAAGTAGATTTTTTGCTTTTTCAAATACGGTTGAAGCCTTAAATTACCATAAGACAAATCAAGGGCACGGTTGGGTTGGAATTCGGTTTCAATTGAATCTGGAAGAGAAGCCAAACGATGTTATTTTGCATATAAAAATGCACGATAATAGCCACAAAGGGCAACAAGAAGCATTGGGAATATTAGGCGTTAATTTGATTCATGCATGTTATTTTCACCACCAAGATCTTACTGAATTTATGACGAGTCTTGTGCATCGTCTTCCGAGAGATCGCATGGAAATAGATATGATGCGGGTTTCAGGTCCAGATTTTGAAAATGTGGACAATCGAATTATTGCTTTGAATTTGGTGAAAAGAGGAATCACAGACGCGACTATGTTCGGCTTAACCGGAAATGTTTTGCAGCCTGCCGAGGCACTTTACAAGAAAAATATCTTGTTGATGCGCGGACGATTCAGACCCGTAACTAATGTTCATATTGACATGATTGAGACGGGTAAGAAGCAATTCCTAATGGATGCGGAAGTTACGGAAGATCAATTGTGTGTTGTTTTTGAATTGACGCTGAAAGATCTTACTGCAGACGGTAAAATTTCAGATAAAGATTTTGTGGATCGGGCGGAAATATTGAGTTCTTTGGGGTATATCGTTATGATTTCCAACTATTTGAAGCATTATAAAATGGTCGATTATTTAGCTTCAATTGCTAAAAACAAGCGGATGGGAGTAATCGTTGGCGTTTATAATTTACAGACAATTTTTGATGAACGGTATTATGAAAATCTTCCTGGAGGATTATTGGAAGCGTTTGGAAGAGGTTTTGGGCACAATGTAAAATTACTTGTTTATCCTGCAATTAATGTAGATAATGGCGATATGTATAATTTGCAAAATTTCAGTATACCGAACCACTTAAATGGTTTGTTGACGTATTTAAAGGATAACAACAAGATGGAACCAATTGAAGGATATAATTCACGACTTTTACATATCATGTCAGATGATGTTTTGTCCAAAATTAAATCGCACGTTGCAAGCTGGGAAGAAGATGTTCCTGCGGAAGTAGTTACTGCCATAAAACAGCACCACTTGTTTGGATTTCAGAATTAAGTTCCCAATTAATAACTAGTTGCTATGCCCCACATAAAAAACGCACTCATTCGATTTCGAATTATAGATCGCTGTATTCGCAATAAATACAAACAATATCCATCGAAACAAGAACTGCGAGAGGCATGCGAAGAAGCGCTTTTTGGTTCAACAGATGGCGCAAACATTTGCGATTCTACGATTGAGAAAGATATGTTCGCCATGAAAATGGAACACGATGCGCCAATAAAATACAGCAAGAGATATGCCGGCTATTATTATACGGATCCAGAATTTACAATTAACGATGTTCCATTAACAGAGGAAGACTTAAGTGCAATAAAATTCGCTGCAAATACGCTGATGCAATTTCGAGATGTTGAAATGTTCAAACAATTTGGAAATGCGATTGATAAAATTGTAAACCGAGTTTCTATTTCTTCGAATCCAAATGACAAGGATTTAAACCATTTTGTGCAATTTGAAGTCGCCGTTTCTTCAGGCGGAAATCAATTTTTACCAGATTTACTCGAAGCGATAAGAAATAGTATTGTGGTGCATTTTGAATACGCGAGTTTTATTACAGGTAAATCAAAAAACCGCTCGGTGATTCCACTTTTATTGAAAGAATATAGAAACCGTTGGTATTTAATTTCATTTGACCAAACGAAGAATAATATCATGACTTACGCGCTCGATCGCATGTCCGATTTGGTTATTACGAACGAGAGCGCACAAAAACCTGCTGATTTTAATCCTGAGAATTATTTTAAATATGCTATTGGAATTACAGCAGACGATAAAAAAGCACCCGAAGTTATCGTTTTTAAAGCACTAAATATAGCGGCAAAATACATCGAATCGCAGCCTTTTCATGTTTCACAAAAAAGCGTGAAAGAAGGGAAAAATAGAACAACATTTGAATTAAAGATTCTGATTTCAGAGGAATTCATTCGAACAATATTATCCTATGGTAGCGAAATTGAAATCATAGCTCCTATGTCATTGCGGGAAGATATTATCAAAAGATTTGAAAACGTGAAGGACGTTTATCATTTAATATAAAGTCTTAGGCTTATTTTTTATTGATTTACATTTTTGGTTTTATCTTCGTAACCTAAATTACACACATGGAAATAATTGTTACCATATTAAATGGCGTTTGTGAACTCAAATTAAACCGCCCATCCGTCTATAATTCTTTTAACCAAGCGATGGCATTTTCCCTCCAAAAAGCATTAGATGAAGCAGAATTGAATGAGGAAGTGAGAGCGATTGTTATCACGGGAGAAGGAAAAGCGTTTTGTGCAGGTCAAGATTTGGCAGAAGCAATGGATCCAGAAGGACCGGCTTTACAATCGATTGTGAAAGACCACTACAATCCAATTATCGAACGCATTCGTGCAATAGAAAAACCAATTATTGCAGCTGTAAATGGTGTGGCAGCAGGAGCGGGAGCAAATATTGCTTTGGCATGCGACATTACAATTGCGAAGAAAAGTGCTAGTTTTATTCAAGCCTTTTCGAAAATTGGATTGATTCCAGATTCTGGAGGAACGTTCTTTTTACCGCGAATTATTGGTTCCCAAAAGGCATTGGCATTAATGATGACAGGAGATAAAATTTCGGCGGAACAAGCAGATGCATTGAATATGATTTATAAAGCAGTGGAGGATGATGCTTTTGAAACGGAAGTAAAATCCTTTTCTGAAACAATTGCCGCTTTGCCAACCAGGGGCTTGGGTTTAACGAAAATAGCGGTAAATGCAAGTTTCAACAATACGCTAACACAACAATTGGCTTTGGAAGAAGAATTACAAACAGAAGCTGGGCAGACGTATGATTTTAGAGAGGGAGTGAATGCATTTTTAGAAAAAAGAAAACCTCAATTTAAGGGAAAATAATCCGTAGAATGATTTTTGTAATCTGAATAAGAGCTTACTTATACGAACGAATAGATTTAAAGAAATAAAGATGGAAATTGGGATATTGGGAGCCGGAACAATGGGCGCAGGAATTGCACAAGTAGCAGCGCAAAATGGATGTGAAGTTGTTTTGGTGGATCAAAGTCAAGAAATGATAACAAAAGCAGAGGTTTCTCTAGATAAAGTATTGTCTCGCTTGTTGGAGAAAGGAACGTTAACGGAGGATGAAAAGATCAACATTCAGGGAAGAATTTCCTATTCAACGGATATGCGTGATTTCAAATTTGCAAAATTGGTAATTGAGGCAATTGTGGAGAAGTTGGATGTAAAACACAAGGTGTTCGCTGATTTAGAAAAGATTGTCTCCAATGAATGTGTTTTAGCCAGCAATACTTCTTCTCTTTCTATCGCTTCAATAGGTTCGGTATTGCAAAATCCTTCCCGTGTGATTGGAATTCATTTCTTTAATCCAGCTCCATTAATGCCATTGGTTGAGATCATTCCGGCAGTTCAAACAGCTGAAGCGACGCTTGATTTCACAAAAGAATTGATCAAATCTTGGAAAAAAGTTGGCGTGCTTTGTAAAGATACGCCTGGATTTATAGTAAATCGCGTGGCGCGACCATTTTACGGTGAAGCACTAAAAATATACGAGGAAGGGATAGCTGACTTCGCAACAATTGATTGGGCGATGACACAAATTGGCGGATTTCGCATGGGTCCATTCACTTTAATGGATTATATTGGCAACGATGTAAATTACACCGTAACAGAATCCGTTTTCGCAGCATTCTATTTTGATCCGAGATTTAAGCCGTCATTTACTCAAAAACGCCACATGGAAGCAGGGTTCTATGGTCGGAAATCTGGAAGAGGTTTTTATTCGTATTCCGAAAATGTTGCTCTACCGCAACCAATTGAAAACGCAGAATTAGGTCAAAAAATCTTTAATCGAATTTTGGCAATGCTAATAAATGAAGCCATTGACGCAGTTTTCTTGCAAATTGCTTCCAAGGAAGATGTTGACTTAGCAATGACAAACGGGGTTAATTATCCGAAAGGATTGCTCAAATGGGCAGATGAAATTGGCTTAAATAGAATATTGCTTCAATTGGAAGAATTATTTTACGAATATGGGGAAGATCGCTACCGCCCAAATCCACTTTTGAGAAGAATGGTGAAAGAAGGAACGCATTTTTTTAAGTAAGACTAAAAGTTAGCCTAATATGAAGTTTTACGTTGTTTCCTTTTTAGCAGGTTTAATACTGTTGATTCTACTGAATAAATTCATTTTAAAAAGTGAGGATTACATTCTTTCCTCTTTTTTTAGCGGAGTAATCTCCGTTTCAATTATTGCAATTGCGAATAAATTTTTCAGTAGAAAATCATCCAAAAAACAAAATTAACCTACAAGCTTGAAATCATTTTTTTTGCCTGAATACTATAGTATCCATTATTGTTTATAATATTTTGTAATAATTCGATAGCTTTTGATTTTTCGTTATTTGCGAGGTAACTCTTTACAATATACCATTCCGACTCTTCTTTGAAGTTTATATATTTCGAATCAAGGCATTTTTCAAGCGAAAGAATTGCGCTTAAATATTCGTTTAAATTATAATAGCATAAACCAGCATAAAAGTTTGCATTTACATCATCTGGATACGTTGCTAAAATAAGTTGAAACCGAGTGAGAGCCTTTTTGTTATTTCCTTTTGAAAATAGCTCCATGGTTTTATTTAGATAATCTATATAAGGTATGTCAATATCTTTCCATTCCGAGGTTTCTGTAATATCCGAAGTTTCACCAATATTCGCAGGTGTTCCAGTTAAAATCATTTGCTTGGAAGCGATTTTTGGTTTCGAACGATAGGCTCGATAATCTAAAAGTTTCATATCGTGTAAGTATATTTCCTTGCCCTGAAATCTTTCTTTAGAAATGGCGGCGGGCACATTGTCCTTAATTTCTATTTTGGAAATTGGCAATGGATCTATTTCAATAGAATTCGATTGTTCACTATATTTACTTTGGGTACTTTTTTGTTGATTAAAATCTTGGATAATAGTTTT
>CAIYXD010000153.1 GCA_903930085.1 uncultured Flavobacteriia bacterium | reverse complement strand
TGTCATAAAAGTTTAAGGCTTCCTGTAGAATTAAATTATATTTATTTACACTATCATATAAATTTAAATCTTGGTAATGATTGGATAAGGTTGCAGCTGGATAGCCTTGTAAATACTTGTCTTGCTCTAAGTTTAAATTTTCCAATGTTCTTTGTGCAAAGAGCAAAGCAGGTTCAGATACTTCAACGCCATATAGTTCGCGATTAATCTGATTCAATATTTTTTTTTGAATATTTTTTTTATCGGTGAACAATTTTGGAGCAACTTTAAGCAACCAATTATCCACTTGCTCTTTATTTCTATAATTCGCAGATGCTATTTCCAAAACAAACTCCCATTTTTCGATAGGCGATTTAGATTCAAATTGCTGCTGCGCTGCTATAGGGTCAAACTTTGTTTTTTGAATGGCTTTATCTTCTTTGGAATTTTCACATCCAAAAAGTAATAGGAACACCATAAAATGAGAAATGATGTTTAGTTTGGAAATTCGTTTAAGAAGACTATTTTTCATGGAGCGAATATATGATTTTGATCCGTTTCTCAAATATAAACAAATTAAGAAATTAATTTTAAATGATTTTCTCCTCCAACTCTTTAAAATTAATCCAGTAAATTCGATTCTCCTAGTCACAAAAAAATCGCTTTTTGCAAGAGAAAATACCTAAAATACTTTAGCAAGTAATTTTCCAAAGTCACCTCCATCAGATAATTTAAAAGCATACAATAAAAAAATCCGACGCATCTAATTCAAGATTAATTAGTGTTGTTTTTACCATACCACTAGTAAAAACAAATTAAAAGTTGTTCAATATTATTAAAATCGTATTTTTATCCAAATTATATGAATCTATTTTGAAATTATAAAAGCAATTAAATAAATGAAATGCGTTTAGTCAGCAGTTTTACCGTTTTATTTTTAATCCTTTTAAGCAACCATTCGATTGCTCAAAATTATGTATTTGCAAGCTTGGGAACCCCAACTGCGATGCCAACTACTGGCTGGAATTTAACAGGAAATGCCTTTGTAGGGGACACGCCTGGTGATTCAGATAATTTCACTAATGAATTGATATTAACCAATAGTTTTAATACACAAAGTGGTGCTGTTTTCTATAATTCTCCAATAAATTTAAGCGTTTGCACAAATTGGGAAGTGCAATTTGATTATCGAATTTGGGGAGGAAATGCAGCAGATGGACTTGCGTTTTGTTTTTTGAATGTTGCACCAACAGGTTTTGTTTCTGGAGGTGGTGTCGGAATTCCAGCAACCGCAAATGGATTGAAAGTGGTAATGGATACCTGGGATAATTGTGGTGGCGCAAACCCGGAATTACAAATGTATAGTGGTATCGGGTACAGTGAATGTATTTTAGGAATTATTAAACTTCAAAATATCGCGGGGAATTTAAACTTTATACGAAGCAACGCTTACCAACCCGCAAGAGTAACATACAACAATGGTGTGGTTAACTTTTTTATCAATAATATCTTGTATTTGACGGGCACACTTCCGGTAAATTTTACCGGTTATATGGGTTTTACGGCGAGTACAGGTGGCGCAAATGACCAACATTCCATAAAAAATGTAGTTATTTTAACTCAACAAGCTCCTTCCAATGCGGGTATAAATGTTGTAACCTGCGACGATGAACCAGTGCAGATTGGTTCGGCGCCAAATCCAAATTACGTGTACACATGGACTCCAGCAACTGGAGTAAGCAACGTGAATAGCGCAAATCCTATGGTTACAGTAAATAATCCTGGAACTACTGCAATTAATGTTTCGTATACCGTTTCTACAAGTTTGGCATCTAGCCCTGGCGTTTGTCCTACAACAGACGTAGTGGTGGTAAATGTGAAACCTACAAAAAACACAAGTATAAGTCAAGTTATCTGTGATTCCAATTACTACGTTTTTCAAAATGACACGGTTTTCAATTCCGGAATTTATGTAGATACATTGTCTACTTCGTTTGGCTGCGATTCCATTGTCACCTTGAATCTAACATTGGTGAATTCCTTGGATTTTGACATTCCAGATACTGCGTTTTGCATTGGAAATTCCCTTACAACTACTTTGGATCCAAATTTCACTTATGCCTGGACACCAACATTTACTGCAAATCCTTCTGCTTCCGTTTATTTGCTCCAACCAACTATTTCAACCAATTATGTTGTTTTAGCAACAAGTTCGAGCGGCTGTGTTTCATCCGATACCTTTGACATTGACATTTTTCCTCTGCCTCAATTTTCCCTACAAAGTAGCGATACAACACCCTGTTTTGGCGATGCAATTGCGATAACTGCTAGTCCCGCAGCCAATAGTTATCTTTGGACAGGAACAGATCTTATTGCAACTACCGGTGATATAAATGGTTTTATTTCTCAAAATTCAGGATTCTATTCTGTTTTGGGAACTGATGGGAATGGGTGTCAAAACACGGATTCCATATTAATTACAGTTTTAGATTTACCAGTACTAAGTTTAACGCCCAATTTGACTGAAATTTGTGCTGGC
>CAIYXD010000152.1 GCA_903930085.1 uncultured Flavobacteriia bacterium | reverse complement strand
GTTGCCAATTGGTTAATAAAATCAGCTAAATTTTGTGTGGAAAGTATATCAATATAGATGCAAATAGTGTCTTTTTTGTGTAAAAATTCGTTAAAAAAATGCAAAATTAATCCGGTTTTACCCATTCTTCGGATGGCAAATAGGGTGATATTTGTACCATTTTCGGCAAATTCTATCAGTTGTTGTGTTTCTTTTTCTCGATCGCAAAAATGAGATGGGTCTTTGTATACAGCTGTTATGAATGGGTTTAATTCCTTTTCCATATTGATTATTTAAAGTTTTACTCTTTTTTTATCCAAGATTATTTCTGATCTTATTCCCACAAAGATACTTAATATTCTCTGGTTTATTTATTATTTTTTTATACATTTTGTAATACACAAAATGTATAACGCAAATTGTATAAATATATTCAAATAAATAGGAACTATTTTCTCAGATTAAGAGGTAAATTAAGAAATCTATTTAATCGTATGATTTTTAAGTTGTAGTTTACTTCGGTAGGATACATTGCTGTTTTTCAATATAAAAAAATGCTTTAAACCTCAGGTTTTAAATACAATTTCCATTTATTTGAAGAATAGAAAGATGGATGGGGGAAGTGGTTTTTGATTCTATTGGTATTTTTTAGTTCAATGCCAACCAAAGTTATTTAGTTTATTTTTCAATTGTACAATCGAGGTTTTTGAAATCTCTAACTGTGTTTCTAGTGCGGAGACAATTTTCACCTCTTTAAGTTGTGATATTTTAGCCAGTTCCCCAATTTCATTTACTAAAAATAGATGCGCGGCTTGCTCTGCTGTTTCAGTATCTAACGTTTGAATATTTTTAGCTTCGAGCAAGAGTGTTATCTTTCCTTCTCCAGCTGGCGTGGCAACAAATTCCCAGTCGTTAGCATCAATTTCAATCTCATCCATTTGCTCGTTGTACACAAAGAAGATCCGATTCCAGTTTTTTGCTGGTTTACTGGCGTGAAATTCCCAATCCAAATGTGTCGGTGCATCTTCCATTATGCGCTGGCTAATTTCCAGTAGTTCACTGTCACCATTGGGAGAAATAGTTAAAAACCACGTGTTTTCGTCATTCAATCCAAGATCCCAAGTGAAAAGACCAAGATCTAAAATATAGTTGTTCATTTTTTCGACCACCGTTGCACGATCTTTTGATGATTCGCTCTGAATACTATTTTGAATGAAGGAATTATGTTGCACAAACCAACGCCAAAAGGCTTCAATTTTATCGTCTTCTTCTTTCATATTTTAACGTGTGGTGAATGAACAGATTTTTATTTGTCAGAATTTTTTCGAAGATACGTAAAAGGAAACTTTTAGGTGTAATAAATATTCCGCCAGAAAATAGATTCTTTGTAAAACTATTTATTTCGACGGACTCACACCAGTAAACAACGTAATTTATTTCCAATTCCTTAAAGCACATTAGCAAATGGTACTACATTCCCAATGTTCCTGTTATATACTTTTCAGAAAGAGCAGATTTTTGTGTTTTTGCTAGATATTCAATGTATTTCATTTTTGCTGAAATATAGTTGATTTCCCTTGCATTTACAATGAAAAGAGAGCTTTCACCTCCTTCAAAGAGTTGGCGTTCTGCGGCTGCCAAACTTAAATACCGTTCAGCCATTGTGCTACTCGTTTGAGATTGTAAAACATTGTTGTTCCATTCGTTTCTAATCTGGAGTTGTTTTGTAGCAAGATCCCGTTGTTTTTTATCCATTTCCAAATGCGTATTTTCTAAATAGAGACGCGTTATGGCCAATGAAGATCGTTCTTTTCGCAGTAAAATAGGCATGGAGAATGTCGCACCCCATTTGTAATTGGTAAAGGAAAATTGGGTAGAAAGAAGATTTTTTGGCGTTTGTAATAAATTGTAATTCACATTGAATTGCGGCTTCAGTTGCTCAATTTTTAATTTTCGTTCTAGTTCTAAATCGCTAATTTTAAGATTGTAAAGTGTTAATATTGGATGTAGGGTTAAGTTTTCTGTAATTGCCAACGAGCCAGGCTTGGATAATTGTAGTGTTTCTGCAGAAATCATAGGAGCTAATAGCAGAGGAAGCGTGCCTTTTTCCCAGATATAATTCTCAATTTGCAAACGTGCATTTTGAACCGAAAGCATTTTTTCATTGACTTCAAGTTCGCGCAATATCAAAACTGCGGATGCTTCCAAAGTGTCCATTTCTGGACGTTCGCCCAAAGCTGCATTTATTTTTACCTGTTCCAGTCTTGTTTTTGCAAGTGTATACACTTCTTGTGCTAAAGCAAGTTGTGCTTCTTGTTCTTGCCAAATGATGAAATATTGTCCCGCTTCATAAAGTAAGTCGTTTAGCGCAAGCTGTTTTTGAATATTGGATTGATCAAATGCAACTGCTGCTCGCTTTAATTGTGTTCGTTGTGCATCGGTAAACATTCCGCGCCCTAGTGGAACATCAATACCAAGATACGTTAATCCTTCGGTAGGAACGCGATTTTCAGGATTCAAAAAGATACCGCTATTCCAATCCCCCATCATTTTCAAATTCCATCCGATTCGTGTTGGAATTTTTATTCCTGAGGAAAGAATACTGTAATAAGTCGATCCATCGTAATATTTCTGGTCAATTCCGCCAATGGCAACTGGATCAAAATTTCCTTTTGATAAACGAACTACTTGTTCGGCTCTCAGCACATCATTCGACGCAATTAAAGCAATAGGGTGATTTTCTTTAATATGCTGCAAAAAGTCTGCTAGACGCAGTGTCATCATCGTGTCCTGTGACCAAGAAGACGAAATCAAAAAAACGGAAAATAGGAGAATAACGTAGCGCATTACTTTTTTGTTTTTTTAATGGTTTCTTTTGGTTTTACGGTGTAATAATCTGGTGGAAAACCATTGATTTTTCGCCAAAGCTCATACCAAATTGGCACATCTTTCAAAATCGCCATCGTTTCAACTGCAACGCCCATTCGAAGTCCAATTGGCCACGTATAATCTTTTGGGTCTGGTTTAATTAAAACGCGGTATTTTCCGTTTTCACTTACATAATTATCAATTGCGGAAATTGTGCCGCCATATGTTCCATGACTGACGTTTGGCCAACCTGAAAAGACAATAGCAGGCCATCCGTCGAATTGTAAACGAACCGAATTCCCAACGTGTAAAAGCGGTAAATCCATCGGTGTAACATAGGTTTCTACGGCATAATCAGAAAGGTTTGGAACAATGCTTACCAGCGGCATTTCTTCCTTAATGATTTCTCCAATTCCATTTTTAAAAATTTGGGAAATGAAACCATCTTGGGGTGCAGTAATGAAATAATACCCAGATCTCAAACTGTAATTCGCTGCTTCGTTTTGCATTTTAGAAACGGTGGCTTCTACATCGTATAAATTGGACATTGCACTCGCTTTTTCAGATTCACTTTTCGCTATTTTATCACGAAAGTCTGCATCAATAGAATTTATGTTTGTCAGTTTATTGAGTAGTTCATTCCTCGATGTCAATAATTTATTTTCTAGGCTAACTACTTTAGCTTCCATTTCCTGAACTTTTAGGCGCTTGTTTTCAAGATCGGTTTGGGATTTTAATCCCTGTTGCTTCAATTCTTCTGTCCGATTGTATTGTTTTACAGCAATATCGAGCTGCTTGTCCGTTGCAACAAAATCCATGCTGTCGCTGATTATTTTTAAGCGCGTTTGCTTGATTTCATTCAAGGCTTGTTGTAGTTTTATTTTTCGATTGTCAATAAGGGCATCAATTTGTTGATCAAGTGAACGCACTTTATTCATATAAGAAAGTGAGCTATTTTCTTTCGATTTTATCTGCGAAGCAGTTCGGTTTAACAACTCCGGATCCATGTATTCCGACTTAATTTCAGTAAGGTAAACTAAGGTGTCGCCTTGTTCTACAAAATCGCCTTCTTTGAAGAACCATTTATCAATTCTTCCCCCAATGGTAGCATTAATTGTTTGCGGACGGTTCTCAGGATTTAATGCTGTAACATTTCCTCTGGAACGCACAGTTTGTGTCCAAGGTAGGAAGAGAATTACTATGGTAAATAATGCTGAAATCAGTAATAATTTCATTAACCGTTTTGGCGTAGATTGCTTTTGCAACTGCTTTACGGATGTGTATTCTTCAAAACGCTTCATGTAAAATAAATTTAAAGTTGGATGATTTTACAATCTAATTGGAGATCAAATGGTGCTGCAACAATAAGCGATAGATTGGGCAATTTCCGCAGAATACGCTGTAAAATAAGCTGTATTTCCGGCTCATCCACTGCTAAATCATGCAGTGAAAGCAAGAGTATTTTTGGACTGTGAATTATTGCTCTTGCTAGGAGGAGTTTTTCACGTTCTGTTGCAGATATTGCTTTCGGTTTATCAAAAATTGGCGTTTCATAGCCCAATTCATTTCGTTTTATAAATTCAAGCATACCAACAATTTCAAGCGCTTCGTGTATTTCTTTTGCACCAAGATTTTCTCTTCCAAGCAAAAGATTCTCCCGAACTGTCCCATCAAACAAATGAGTTTCTTTTTCAAACCATCCAATGGAACAAAAAGCTGCAGCCATATTTTCTGGCGTTGGGTTTGCAAAGTTCCAACGTGGCATGTGCGCTTCATTTATTGTTGGATCGATAAGTTCGCGCATCAAAGAAATGGCTTGTTTAGAATTTTTCCCTTTTAGGTGAATTCTCTCTTCTTTTTGCAAGGATAAAAGGACGTTATTGGCGTTGTTTTTATCCAGAAGTTCCATCGGGAAAATAGATTCAATTGCCTGGCCTGAATACTTTTCCTCAAAAGCCATGGGCAAATCACGCACTTGACCTAGTTTTTCAAGTGAAGTAAAAACATCGTAAAGGGTTTCAAGCAAAAGAATAATTTTTTCAACTGCCGAAAGAATCAAAAGAATCAAAATTTCAGCAGCTACGAACTGTCCTAAATTCATTTGTTGATCGATTACCAGAAAACCTCCAAGTGCCAAAAGAGCAGCAACAATTAGCGCTTTTAGTGCAATCATCCAAAGATATTGTTTCCAAAGTACTTTGAAATGCGATTCTCGCGCACCAAGATAGGCAACGGCATGTTGATCCAATCTTTTTAAAGCATGATTTCCATTTGGAACAAGTCGGAAACTCCAATCTGCACGTGCAATCTCCTGCAGCCAATGCGCTGTTTTATACTTATGTGTAGATTCTTCCAAACTCGTTTCAAATCCTCTTCGAATGATTGGCTTGAAAACACTATAAATGATAAGGATTAAAAGAATACTAAAAGCGATATAAAATGGATGGTAAAAGGATAAAACCAACAAGCTGAACCCAATTTGCAACGCAGCCGAAGGCAATTCTAATAATACTTTTGCAATTCCTTTCTGTAAACTGATGATGTCGAAAAAACGATTCATCCATTCACGTGGATTTTTATCAAACAAAACCATGCGATTCAAGCGTGGGAAACGGAAAGCAAAATCAAACGAATACCGCGTAAAGATTCGTTGCTGAATATTTTCTGTTATTCGAAGCTGAAGTATCTGTAAAATACCGGAAATGATAACACCAAGTATCACGAAAACAACAAGAAGAATCCAAGAAGTAGTAATTTTCCCTCCTTGAATAAAATGAATAACCGATTGGATTCCAAGTGGTAAACTTAGACCAATTAAACCGCTAAAAACAGCGTATATATAGAGTTGGGTTACTTCCGATTTGTCAAGGTTTAACAAATCGGATAAGCGCTTCCAGGGTGAATTTATTCTTTTTGACATTTTAATCGTTTTTTAGAAAAAGTACTTGGTTGAGCAGGTTTAGAAAAAAATGTTCAACGGAATCGTTTTCATTTCCGTTATTCGTCAATCGCGGCAAATGATCTGCGAAAAAATGCTGAATATGCGCTCCTTCAATAATCGTAGTAATTAACATGTTCGGATGTGGATAGTCTGGCCGGATGACTAACAACCATTGCACCAATGTGCCAACTAGTCTTTTGTAATTTTCAAAAGCCCCAGCTTTATTAATTTCATCAATTCTTTTAGTTAATATAGATTTTATCCCTTCGTTCTCAATGATTTGACGCAGCTTTATTTCATTGATAAACTGAAATTTTTCATCTTCTTCTGTATGGCTTATTAATATCCTAATAGCAGTTTTAAGTTTTGATTCTGCATCCGATAAATTTTGTGTGGTCGTTTCCACTCTGTAATTTACCCATGCCCAATACCAAGCGTATAAAAAGAGTAATAATTGATTTTTACTTTCAAAATAGCGGTAAATAGAAGCTTCTGTAGATTCCATTTTTATTGCCAATTTCTTGAACGTAAAGGCTTCAAATCCGATTTCATCCATCAGTTCAATGCTATTTTGAATGATTGAAACCCCAAGTTTCGTTTCTTGTGGGTCTCTTAAATACGTGCAACTTGGTAGCGATAATTTAATCTGAACAATCATTTGATAGTATTACTTTAATTTGTAAGTGTAAAACTTTCAACAAAGATACGATTACTTTGTTTCTGGAAGTGTGAAAAAAATATAATTTTTATGTTTTAGGAATAATATATTCTACAAGCTACAAAATATCTACTTAAAATCGGTTAAAAAAACGAATTAAACAATGGCTAATTTTTAACTCAATGTCTTCCAACGTTTCCTCTTTTTTTACAAAAAAAGACAGATTTGGTATTTTTGAAAGTTGGATGCAGAATCGTCATTCAAAATTCATACGTATATTTATAGCATGGCAAGATCTTCTTACGGTACAATTTTTCGCTTAACAACATTTGGCGAATCTCATGGTCAAGCAATTGGTGGAATTATAGATGGTGTTCCAGCAAATATTAATTTGGATTTGAAACAAATTCAATTGGAATTAGACCGAAGAAAACCAGGACAATCTTCCCTTGTTTCGCAGCGTAAAGAATCGGATACCGTGCAATTTCTATCTGGAATTTACGAAGGAAAAACAACTGGAGCACCAATAGGTTTTACCATCCCAAATGAAAATCAAAAATCAGCAGATTACGAGCATTTAAAGGATTCTTTTCGTCCTTCTCACGCAGATTTTACCTACGAAAAAAAATATGGTTTTCGGGATTACCGAGGTGGTGGACGCTCCAGTGCTCGCGAAACCGCAAGTAGGGTAGTGGCTGGTGCAATCGCAAAACAAATTTTAGCAAAACATTCCATTGAATTTTCAACGTATGTTGACCAAATTGGAAATGTTCGTTTAGAAGATACTTCTTTCTTTTTGCATGATTCCATCGAAGCAAATGCTGTTCGCTGTCCGGATACTAAAACAGCGGAACGCATGGAGGAACTTATTTTGTCCGTTAGAAAAGATGGCGATACCATCGGCGGCTGTGTTCGTTGCGTTATTCTGAATGTTCCCGCCGGACTCGGTGAGCCAGTGTTTGATAAATTACATGCGGAATTAGGAAAAGCTTTGCTATCGATCAATGCGGTAAAAGGCGTTGAATTTGGCAGCGGATTTTCATCCGTTGAGATGCGTGGATCGGAACACAACGACATTTTTGAGGAAGACGGATCAACGCGAACCAATTACAGTGGCGGAATACAAGGCGGAATTTCCAACGGAATGCCAATAGAATTTCGAGTTGCTTTCAAACCCGTTGCGACACTTATGCAGTCGCAGGAATCGATCAATAAGAATGGTGAAAAAATAAACTTGGAGGGAAAAGGCCGACACGATGCTTGTGTTGTTCCGAGAGCTGTTCCAATCGTAGAAGCAATGGCGGCAATTGTACTGCTGGATTTTTTACTATTACAAAATTCCCGTCACAATGTTTGATAAAATAGTTCCGTTTCTAAACAGTAAGATTTTTGCTGTTTTTACGGTTTTATTGCTCCTTTTAATGCTTTTTTCACAAGCAGATCACAGGTTTGGTTATACTTCTAGTAAAGAGAAAGATTTCAATCCAATTTTAAGCGATGGAAATGGCTATTACGCTTATTTACCGCAGTATATTGTTTATCCAGATAGCGCAAAATTTGGATTTTTCAAACACGTAGACCGCTTATATCCGCAAAAGAAATATTTTGAAATGCTGGAGCAAAATTCGGCGACGAATAGCGCAAAAAATAAATTTTATATCGGAACGGCATTGCTGCAAGCTCCTTTTTATTTTATTGCGCACCAATTCCATGTTTGGAATAATTGGAAAGCAGATGGTTATTCGCTTGGGTATCGATTTTCCATTCAGATTGCAGCTTTGTTTTATTGGTTTATCGGAATTGTCGCCTTGTTGAGTTTGTTTACCCGTCTGGGTTTTAGTCGGTTTTCCATTCTTCTTGCAATCGTTGCGATTACTTTTGGAACAAACCTAAACATGTATACTTCTTACTGGGTTTCCATGTCGCACGTGTATTCCTTTTCCATGGTTGCGTGTTTCTTAAACATAGCGCAGCGCTGGGTAATTAGCAACAAATCTAAAGACTTGATTTTAGCTTTTTTTATTCTCGGGTTAATAGCAATCATTCGCCCGATTAATATTTTGGTGATACTACTTCTTCCTTTTTTCTTCGCTTCAATTTCCGCTTTTGCAGACAGGTTGAAAAATTTGTTTCTAAAACAGTATTTCCAGTTGGCTACTGGCGTTTTTTTAGCTGCGATTCCGCTGTTCATCCATTTATTGGTGCAATTCGATCAAAATGGCACGTGGAGTTTGTATAGCTATGGCGACGAAGGTTTTACGAATGCCCTAACGCCGCAGTTCCTGAATGTCTTGTTTAGTTTTCACAAAGGATTTTTTATCTACGCGCCAATTATGCTGCTTGCAATTTTGGGTATATACTTTTTTAGGAAATATGCAAAATCATACTTTTTTATCGGCTGGTGCCTTACCGTTTTCATTTGGCTGTATGTTATTTCTGCCTGGTGGTGCTGGGATTATGGCGGCGGATTAGGAATGCGTGCGCTGATAGAACTGCTCCCTTTGTTCTTATTTCCGATTCTTTATTTATTTCAATACGCCGGTAGATTCGTGTTAATTCTAAGCGCAATTATTTTTTGCGGCGGCATATATTTTTACCAATTGTTTCAATTCCAATTTAATACAGATATTCTGCATTATGGTGAAATGAATTACCACTATTTTAAGTATATTTTTCACAAAAAGGAAAAAAGGTACCGCTGGATGGTAGATTTTGATTTGATGCGAGAAAAATTACCGGAAAGAAAGTTGAAAACACAATGGACGGCCAACATGGTTTCCGCTGCTAATTGGATAAATTTTCCATTGGAAAAGCCCGGAAATGTGCAGCTAGACACGGTAGATAATATTCCAACCTTGGTGTATTTTCCAGGGAAGGAGGAAAATAGCTTTGTCGCCAGTTTGAAAGGTGAAATTAAATTAAATTCCCCTGACTGTAATCCTTTGCTTTCTGTTAAATATTTCAATGACAAGGAATTGGTGGAAGAAACAGCAAGTACAATTGGCTCAAATATTGACAATCCATCCGTGTTTGAGGGTTTTCTTCTGGAAATTAACCACGACATAAAACAAAAAAACTTTTCGCGCATAGAAATGGTTTACCGAGATGGCGGCTGTGTCTCCGATTTCAAACAAGTTGAATTCACAAAATACTACTAGAAGTAATTTTCAGAAAAAATAGCTTTTTACACATCATTCTTAATTTGCAGTGCTATGTTTTTCGCTTGAAATGTCTAACTTTGTGAAAAATAAAAGAATACAATGATTCAGCGAATTCAAACTTTATACTTGGTAATTGCAATGGTGTTTTTATCCATCGTTACAGCTGGTTCAACAATTTTCAAGTACATAACAGATGAAACGGTTTATAAATTAAATTCGTTTGGTTTCAATGGCTACGACAAAGCAACGGATAAAGTGGTTGAATTAAATAGTTACCCTTTGTATATTTCCACAATTTCACTCGTTTTACTCGCTTTTATAACTTTAATGGCGTATAAAAACCTTACACGTCAGCTGAAATTGGCACGAACGACTTTTTATATTTACTTAATGCTAACTATCGGAATGGTAGTTTTTTCTTTCGTTGGAGGAGATGCATTTATTGCAGAAAATTTCAAACGAGAATTGGGAGCAGGATACCTGCTTTTTGTTGCAGGATTGCCATTTTCTTTCCTTGCAAATATTGCGATCAAACGGGACAAGTCACTGATCGATTCACTTAATCGCTTGCGTTAAATTCATGAATTATCTTTCTGTTGAAAATCTCACCAAATCCTTTGGTGACCGTATTATTTTTTCCGATTTATCCTTCGGTATCGATCTTGGACAAAAAGTAGCAATCGTTGCCAAAAACGGGAATGGAAAAACTACTTTATTACGTTGTTTAATGGAGTTAGAGCCATACGATAGCGGACGTATTGTATACAGAAACGATATTCGTGTGGCGTTTATGGAGCAAAGTGAAAATTTGGACGAAACGCACACAATTTTAGAAGCGGTTTTTTCCCACGATCTTCCTGAATTACAAGTTGTAAAAAAATACAACAAGGCAATGCGCGAAGGAAATGAGGAAGTTATCAACGAATGCTACGAAGAATTAACCGAATTAAATGCGTGGGATATTGAGGTTAAAGTCAATCAAATTCTATCCGTTTTAAAGTTGGATAATACCGATTTGTTGATTGGAAGTTTATCCGGTGGACAAAAAAAACGGGTTGCTTTAGCACAAGTATTAATTGCAGAAGCGGATTTCCTGATTTTAGATGAACCTACCAATCACTTGGACTTGGACATGATTGAATGGCTGGAGGAATACCTTTCTAAATCAAAATCAACCATTTTGATGGTTACCCACGACCGGTATTTCCTAGAAGTGGTTTGCGATACTATTTTTGAGTTGGAAGATAAAACGCTTTACCGATACAAAGGAAATTTCTCATATTATTTGGAGAAAAAAGCTGAACGACAAGAACAACTTTCTTCTACTATTGACAAGGCGAGAAATACCTTTAAAAAGGAATTGGAATGGATTCGTCGTCAGCCAAAGGCTAGAAGTGTGAAACAAAAAGCACGGGTAGATTCTTTTGACGATGTTAAAAAAGCTGCAAGCCAGCGCATCGATGATTCTGAGGTGGAAATTCCAGTTAAAATGGAACGTTTGGGATCAAAAATTCTTGAACTGCATAAAATTGGGAAGTCGTACGGTGAAAAAGTCATCCTAGATAATTTCACCTATAATTTTCAGCGTAAGGAACGTTTGGGAATTGTTGGAAATAACGGAACGGGAAAATCTACTTTTTTAAATGTTATTCAAGGTCGCGAAGAAATAGATCGCGGAAAAGTTGTAATTGGTGAAACGGTTGTTTTTGGCTATTACAGCCAGGAATTGATTAAAGTCGATGAAGATAAAAAAGTAATAGATGTCATCCGAGATATTGCCGAATTTATCCCATTGGAGAAAGGAAGGCAACTCTCTGCAGCGCAATTTTTGGAGAAATTTTTGTTCGACCGAAACATGCATTACAACTTTGTACATAAATTGAGCGGGGGAGAAAAACGCCGATTAAAACTGATGACCGTTTTGATGTCGAATCCAAATTTCTTGATTTTGGATGAACCTACCAACGATTTGGATATCTTCGTAATGAGCGTATTGGAAGATTACTTACGCACATTTGAAGGTTGTTTGATTGTTGTATCGCACGACCGTTATTTCATGGATAAAATGGTAGATCATTTGTTTGTGTTTGAAGGACAAGGCGCAATCAAAGATATTATTGGAAACTATACCGAATATAGAAAACAGACGGCTGCGGATTATAAAAAAGAAAAGCAGGAAGCACGTGATGGTACCGTTGAAAAAGAAGTTAAGGTAACCCAACTTTCCGAATCCGCTGACAAACCGGTTGAAAAGAAAAAACTTTCTTTCAAAGAAAAGGAAGAATTCAAGCAGTTGGAAAAGGATATGGATGCTTTGGAACAAGAAAAAGAATCGTTGACACAAAAGCTTTCGGACGCTGGAATTACCAATGAAGAAATCATGACTGCTGGAAATCGTTTATCAGAAGTAGTGCAAACCTTGGAGTCCAAATCGGATCGTTGGCTTGAGTTGTCTGAATTTAATTAATGACCACCTAATCCAATTCTTTAAAACAGCTTTGGAAATTAAAAAATAAATAGTTTGAAAAATTTTGAAGAATTAGGAATAAGCAACGGTTTAATTAAAGGTTTAAACGAATTAAACATTACCAAACCAACGGATATTCAACTAAAAGTTATTCCTTTATTATTGGAAGGAAATACAGATATTGTTGGACAGGCGCAAACTGGAACGGGTAAAACTGCCGCTTATGGTTTACCGCTTTTGGAGCAGATAGATGTTAATATTAATGCCGTTCAAGGCCTGATTCTTTGTCCAACCCGCGAACTTGGACAACAAGTAGCGAAGCAATTATTCAAGTTTACTAAGTTTACCCCAAAAGTTTTTATCGAAGCCGTTTATGGTGGCGAAGGCATTGAAAAACAAATTTCCTCTTTGCAGCGTCCAACGCATATTGTTGTTGCAACGCCAGGTCGTTTAATTGATTTGGTAAAGCGCAAGGCGGTAGATTTGAGAAATGTGAAAACCGTTATTTTGGATGAAGCAGACGAAATGTTGAGCATGGGTTTCAAAAAGGAATTGGATGAAATTTTAGGTTTTTTGCACGCTGTTGAGAATAAGTGGCTTTTTTCGGCTACAATTCCAGTTGGAATAAAAGACATCATCAATAAACACCTTTCCAAAGATGCGCACCGCGTTGTGGTGAATCCGAAGAATGTCGTAAACAGTAAAATCACGCACCAATACTTAATTTGCGAGGAAAAAGACAAACTTTCCGTTCTGTTACAATTCTTAAAATCGGAGCATAAAAACCGCGGAATTGTTTTCTGTAGAACAAAAGCTACGGCACAAAAATTATCCAAGCAGCTGATTGCTAAAAATATCGCAACAGACGCTATTCACGGAGATCTTTTACAAAAAGAACGCGACAAAGTAATGCGTGCATTTAAAAATGAAACCCTTCAAATTTTAATAGCAACCGATTTGGCAGCACGTGGAATCGATGTGGAAGGTTTGCGTTTCGTGGTGCATTACCAACTTCCAGAAAGTGACGAATATTATACGCATCGAAGTGGTAGAACCGCTAGAGCAGGAAAAGAAGGCGTTTCCCTTTGCTTGGTTACTGCAGCAGATGTGAAAATCTTACGAAACTATGAGCGCACCTTATCGATTGGATTCAAACAAGTTCGAGAAGTTAAATAATATTCTAAAAGGAAAAACTTTTTTAGGCAATAAGATTTTCTTCTTGCCAAACGTTTGCTTATAATTTATTCAACACATTATTATCAAAAAAAAAATGAGAACTGTTAGGTTCTCATTTTTCAATATATAAAGTTTTGTTTAACACTTAGATCTTATTCAATTGAATACGTTTCTTAAGTTCAATAAACAATGTTTCGTACGCTTCTTTTTGACGTTTCTCAGAGTTAGAGATAGACAAGCCATTCAAAGCAGTAAAGATCTTTTCTGAAGCAGCGATATCTTTCATTGCAAATGCTGTTTCCAACAAGTTGAAATAAATCATAATTGTAACTTCTTTGTCGATTCTAGCTTTTTTGTCATTCACATCCGATTCTGTTAAAGCTGTGTTCCAAAATTGAGTTGCTTTTTCTAACTTTCCTTTAGCAGTTTCTGTATCGTCAACCAATGTTTTTAAACCAGAAGTTGCATCGTTGTAAGCTGTCATCAAATCCGAATAAATATCATCTTTTGTTTTGATGTAAGACAAACTCGTTTTTCTTGGCTCGCGCTTGTATCCAATTTTATCGTTTACAAGGTTATTGATAATTGTAAGGTTTTCCTGTAAGATTTTTTCTTCAAACGACTTCACTATTTGCTCTGCATTTACAGAATTTGAAGTTGTAGTAGATGGCGATTTGAATGTTTTGTAGTTGCTTAATTCTTGCGGAACAACATAGTAAATCTCTTTTCCATCTGGACCAGTAACCTTTACAGACATGGTATGACGGTAAGTGAATTCTGTGTAGTAATAGGTTACATCTTTGGTAGTTGAAACACCATTTGCGGAAGAAACGATTTTTTTAATCTCCGTTAATTGACGTGGGCTAGTATATTCGAAACCATTCAGCGTAACTTCAATTTTCACTGGATTCTCACTGCTGTTTGCATATCCATCCAACATTAAGTATGTGCTCGCCAATGCAGGATAATCGTAACTCGTTTTCATTTCTGGCTTTTGAACGCTTCTTTTGTACGGTTGACTTGGAATTTGTTTTACCGGTTTGTTGTTTTCATTTAAAATTTGCTTATCAACAATTTTTTCAGCCATTGATTTTTTGTTGTATTCTGCCATATCCGCAGTAAACTTATCCTCTGCTGCTTTCACTTTCGCTGGATATTCTTGCGTTTCTCTTTGGAATGTAGCCTCTGCTGCAGCAAGATCTTGCTCGTATTGGTCTCTTTTCCGTTGGTTTTCCATTTCGTATGCTGCGAAAATAGAAGATTGGTAATTCACAATCGTTGCAGGTAATGGAGAAAGTGGTAGTTTAATGTACCGGTAATCAATGTCCTCTGATTTGACATTCTGCGCAGCTACTGCATTAACAGTTAAGGCTACAAGTAATAATAATCCGAATTTTAACATGTTTGTTCGTTTAAGTATTTGAAAATAAAGTTAATATAGACTAACTAATTAGTTTTAACATGTAAAAATAGTGATTTCAATTTAAATCGAATTCAAATTAAGAATAATTTAACAAGTTAAGCTGACAATTGAAATAACACTATTAATATTACCTAACAGCAAATAAAAACGATATCCACCAAACGTAAAGTTATTTCTAAGAAACTAAATTGCTTTGATAGAATCAGATAATTCCGCGCGATTTCAGGAATTGATCCAAGGATTCAATATCGCCATACAAAACTTCACGCGCCTTACTTCCTTGAAAAGCACCAATAATTCCAAATCCTTCCAGTTGGTCTACTATTCGGCCAGCACGGTTGTATCCAAGTTTCAATTTACGCTGCAGTAAACTCGCAGAACCTTGTTGATTGATTACAACAATTCTTGCAGCATCTGCAAACATAACGTCAATTTCATTCATGTCCATATCGCTGCTTCCATCGCCTCCTTCTCCAACGTATTCTGGCAATAAAAGTGCTTCCGGATAGGCGCGTTGACCTCCAATGAAGCTACAGATACTTTCTACTTCCGGCGTATCTACAAATCCACACTGCAATCGTTTTATATCTGAACCTGTGGAAATCAACATGTCTCCTCTACCAATTAATTGATCAGCGCCTGAAGCGTCCAGAATTGTCCGCGAATCAATTTTTGAAAGCACTCTAAACGCAATTCGAGCAGGGAAATTGGCTTTAATCATTCCCGTAATTACATTCACCGAAGGGCGCTGTGTTGCAACAATTAAATGTATTCCAATAGCTCTCGCTAATTGGGCAATTCGAGCAATCGGATGTTCCACTTCTTTTCCAGCAGTCATAATCAAATCAGCGAACTCGTCAATTAGTACAATAATGTATGGTAAGTAATGGTGCCCTTTTTCCGGATTTAATTTCCGTTCGATGAATTTGGTATTGTATTCTTTAATCGTTCTAACTTCAGCTTCCTTTAATAATTCGTAGCGATCATCCATTTCAATGCAGAGAGAATTCAAAGTCGCTACCACTTTGGAAACGTCGGTAATGATTGCATCTGCTTCACCAGGTAGTTTTGCTAGAAAATGGCGTTCAATCTTGTTGTAAAGTGTTAATTCCACTTTCTTTGGATCTACTAATACAAATTTAACCTGCGCCGGGTGTTTCTTATACAATATTGAAATTATAATGGCATTCAAACCAACCGATTTCCCTTGTCCAGTTGCTCCTGCAACCAAAAGGTG
>CAIYXD010000151.1 GCA_903930085.1 uncultured Flavobacteriia bacterium | reverse complement strand
TCCGGCTTTGTCCCCAAAAATAAAAGCCCGCCAAGGGGAACTAACCGATTTTTTAGCCTTTACCAAAATTCCATCTGCCCATGGAACGAGGTTCACTTTATACGAATTTACCTTTGCAGAATCCTGCAAGAGCGTCATGGTCGAATAATCTAAAATTCCAGCTTCGTGAACGCTGACAAAAACACCATTTTCTCCTTCTAAGGTAAAGGGTGTGGCAACGTGTTTGGCGCTGTCCATTGAAGTGTTGAAATAGGATTTTTCCAATGTATTGTAATCCGCCCAATTCCACCAGCTTTTATATTTTCCAGCAAATGAGAAAGTGCTTTCTTCCGAAATGATAGCAATTTTTTTTAGACTATTTTGTTTGGGAATCTCGTATTTAAACGCAAAGCCATCGTCGTAAGCGCGAAGTAAAACGGTCAACTTTCGGTTGTGTGAGATAGCAGTTAAATCGAGCTGCAATTCGGTATAGGCTTCCTTTATTTCGGAAGATTGTCCCCAGACGGGTTTCCAGAAATTATCAAATTGCCGTTCTGATATTTTCACGTCTTTAAAAACGGATAAATTATCTTCTGTTGTTAAAATTCCAAGTTTTCCATTTTCTAGAACTAGTTTCCCCTTATAAAAGACGTTGTAGTTGATTTTTCCATTTTTGAAATGGAAAAAAACTTTTACTTTTTTCTCCGGAGAATAAATATCTTTTTGAAAATCACTCACAAATCCAAGTGCTGAATGGCTTAAAAATAGAATCGGCAATAAAATCAATCGTAAGATTCGCATTGGAATTAATTAGAAGCTCAAAATTACGTGTTTTTCTTTAAAGTGAAAAGTTTAAGCTAAAACGTATAAATCCCCTAAAATTGAAACAGAATAAGTTCGTCTTTTTTTGAAATAACTACTTGCCATATTTGAGAATCATAGCCAATTGTCCTGCATGGTATGCAGTATGCGAGATTATTCTTCCGAAGGCTTCTGCTTTTGTTTTTGTTCCAAACTCATTTGTGGTAATAGTAGTTTCCCAGTCGGAATCGGATTGTTCATCTATAATTTTAAGTAATGTTTGCTCGGAAGTCGCAAGGTAGCTTTTCAATTCTTCCAAGTTAATCCAATTTCCAGAATCTTTCTGATCGATTACTGTTTTAGCGTGAACCTGTAAATCCTTTGCTCCGAAAACATTTTTAGCGAAAAGGAGTTCTACATCTCCAATATGGCGTATTAAAAAACCAGCACTATTTGGCGCTCCTTCGAGCTTTTTTGTTAGATTTTCCTCTTGAATTACGGAAAATTGATTTGTGAATCGTGTGCGTGCTTCGCTGTATGCTTTTTTTAAAGCCTCAGAAATTTCCATGTTTTTATTTTTAAGTTAATGAACGATTGCGTTCACCTTTAAGTTAACAAAAAAATAGCAGAACCAAAGCTAAATGTGAGATTGATTTAGGTTTTTCGTTTTTTCTTTTTTGCAGCTGGAAAAAGAATGTTGTTCAAAATTAAGCGGTAACCAGGAGAATTTGGATGTAAGGTTAAATCTGTTGGCGGATCGCCTACACGGTGCTCGTAATCTTCCGGATCGTGACCACCATAAAATGTCCAAGTTCCTTGACCCATTTCTCCATGCACGTAACGCGCTGTGCCCAAAGCTTTGTTCTCACCAAGAATCAATACATTTGGTTTGATAAATTCTTTTCTAAAATCGGTTGTTTGTCCCATGAAACCATCAATTACAGTTGTATGGCATTGGGTTAACATGGTTGGAACAACATCCCATTTCGCGGAAAAATCAAATAGTGTGAATTTGTCCGTTGCTTCCGTTACACGGTTTTGTCGGTGTAATTCCGTTCCATCGATGTTGGAATATTCATAAACCATCGGATCTCTTTCCAATTTGAAGTTTTCGAAAGCAAACGTACGCTCGAAATCTAATTTTTCTTGGCACTTTGGGTCAGATCCATCGCCATCAAAAATAGATTCACAAATATCCGTATCGTACGCTGCAAGAGCAATGTCAAAACTATCCGTTCCGCTACACATTGTAAATAAAAATCCTCCACCTAGCACGAAATTTTTAAGATTTGTAGCAACTGCTAATTTCAGTTCTGAAACTTTGTTGAATCCAAGCATTTTCGCTTCTGCTTCGGCATCTTCCACTTGTTGTTTATACCATGGATAGGAGCGGTAAGCAGAATAAAATTTTCCGTATTGTCCCGTGAAATCTTCGTGGTGAAGGTGCAGCCAGTCGTATTTTGGCAGAATGCCCATTACAATCGCGGAATCATAAATTTTATCGTACGGAATTTCCGCATATTCCAAAACAAGCGTTACGGCATCGTCCCAAGGTTGTTTTCCGGGTGGTGTATAGACTGCAATTTTTGGCGCTTTTTCCAATTGCACAATTTCCATATTCACTTCCGGATTTGCAATTTGCGAACGAATTTGATTGACTTGACCGTCCGCTAGAACTTCGTATTTCACATTTCTAACAAGTAATTCTTCTTCAATTGCGCGCATGTGTGGCAATAAGAAAGAACCGCCTCTGTAATTCAATAACCATTCAAGTGTCACATTATTTTCTAGCGACCAAAACGCTAATCCATAAGCCTTTAAGTGATTGGATTGTGTATCATCCATCGGAATTAAAATCTGTGTAGAGAACCCATTAAAGGAAACAAACAGCGAAAGAAAAACGGCAATTATTTTAAGCATTTGAGTGAGTTTTTTTT
>CAIYXD010000150.1 GCA_903930085.1 uncultured Flavobacteriia bacterium | reverse complement strand
GTTGGAGAAGAAAACGCTTTCTGCCCAAGACTAAATTTGAACCAGCCGAACTTTTTTCATTACATTATAAGTTGTTTACAATTCTTTTAACACCATCTATTAATCTCACCTCATTAGAGTTAGTTTTGGTTAATTTGAATGGCTTTTAACGTTTAGTTATGAATTAAGATAACTAAAATATTTTTCAAAAGTTTTTTATAATGGCTTTGCGTACTTCTTTTCTTTGCGTTTGTTTTTTTTAACGCAAAGGCGCAATGAGCGCAAAGGATAATAAGAACTTGTGCAGGAAATGAAGCAATGCTCCCTTAAAACAGCGGTTCCAATTTTGGGAATGTGTGCGGTATTTAATGCCTTTGAGATTGCGTTGAATGCAAAAGAAAAGCAAGGGGAAAAACTAAGTTAAAACTGCTAAAT
Organism: uncultured Flavobacteriia bacterium; assembly: GCA_903930085.1. Lineage (GTDB taxonomy): Bacteria > Bacteroidota > Bacteroidia > Flavobacteriales_D > Crocinitomicaceae > M0103. Next base: position 1,189 of record CAIYXD010000150.1, on the reverse strand, counting down.
CAATTTCTTAATGCGTCACCCACAAGGTAGGATTCAAACATTGCACCAATGTTCCAGTTACCAAGTGGATTTCAAAATGTGCAACCGAAACAGAGCCGTCTTCTTTGTTTAAAAGCGAACCAATAGCTTGTTTTGTAGTTACTTTTGAACCCGTTTTCACATACGTATCTTGCAAATTAGTATAAACCGTTCTGTAATTTCCATGTTTGATAATCACAACTTTTCCGGCGCCCGGAATTACTAGAACGCTGGTTACTTCGCCTTCAAAAACGGATCTAACCTGCGCATTTTTGGGTGCACTGATATCAATTCCACTATTATTTGTAAAAACATTATCCAAGGTTGGGTGCGCATTTTTCCCAAAACCTTCTGTTATAGAACCTTTATCCACAGGCCAAGGAAGTTTGCCTTTGTTGCCCTCAAAACTCTTGCTCAATGCAATGGATTCTTTCGTTTCCGTAAACGTAACTTCTTTTTTTACTTCCGCAATTTCCGTTTTTCCAGTTCCAGTAGTTGTAGCTTTCGCTGCTGCAGCTGCTTTCTTTTTTGCAGCTTCCGCCTCTGCTTTTTTGCGCTTTGCCTCAGCAGCTGCAATTTCTTTTTGGATTGCCGCTTGAATTTTTTGCTTTAGAACTTCCTTCTTCTTTTCATCGGTTTTAAGTTGACTTAGCAAATTGCCTTCCTCCTGTTTAAATTTCTTGTAAACACCTTCCTGCTTTACCTTGTCTTTTTCGATTGCTTCCTTCTCTTTGCGCTTTTCCTGAAGAATTAGAAGCTTGTATGCCTTTTCCTTTTCAATTGAGCTAATTTCCTTTTTAATTAAGCCTTGGTGCTGTCGAATTATTAAAAATTGTTTTTTCTGAATATCCGCAATGCGCTCTAGATAATTTCCGCGTTTGATTGCTTCGTTGTAATTGTTAGCCGCAAAAATATACATCAGCTTTCCGAATTTATTTCGGTGTTTGTAGGCATAAAATAGTAAGTTTTTGTATTGCGTCTTTAACCGAATTAATTTCTGCTGTAGTTGTTGGATTTCGGTTCCCTTTTCGTTCACTTTGATTTCTGCACCGCGCACTTGGTTGTCAAAGTTTGAAACTAGCTCTTGGCGAAATCTGATTTGATTATCAATTAAACGCAATTCATTCAACGAAGCCTCCGTATTGTTTTTTGATTTATTGAGCAAGGATTT
>CAIYXD010000149.1 GCA_903930085.1 uncultured Flavobacteriia bacterium | reverse complement strand
TGAACTAACACTCGCAAAACCTCCGCCTTTTTCTGCAATTTCTTCTAAAAACCGACTATCAACACGAGAAACGATGATTTGTCCGTTTGCCATTTTTTTCAAGCCTAATTCGGGTCTTTCTGGATGAACAGGAACAGGTCCGCCTTGCGTTGTGCCAATTCCTAAAACGCTTAATTGTACCTTTTCCGTTTTTAGTTTTTCAAGTATTTCCGATGGATCTTCTTCGTGATTTTCACCATCCGTTACTAAGATTATTCCCTTGGTTGATTTATCTGCTGAGAACATTTCCATCGACGTAACCAAAGCTGCAGAGATATTCGTTCCTTGGTTGGAAATCATATTTGTTTCAATCTCCGAAATAAATAATTTAGCGGAAGCATAATCACTCGTTAAAGGTAGTTGAACAATAGCGCCTCCGGCAAAAACCGCAATTCCAAGTTTTTCGCCTTTCAGGTTATTTACCAATTCTGTTAAGGCACGTTTTGCAATTTGAAGACGCGTTAATTCTTTGGAAATATCCTTTGTATTCATGGAATTAGAAATGTCTAGACAGACTACAAGTTCCAAACTATCAAGGGTTGCAGAAACTTTCTTTGTTCCGAAAACAGGTTGCGCCATGGCAAATAGTAAAAACACAAATGCATTTCTGAAGAAGAAATAGTTTAAAAAACTTCTTCTGGAGGAAATGGGTTTTAGATTAAATTTCCGAATGGTTGGATTGCTTGCTTTTCCTAATTTGTTGGTGCTGTTTAAGGAATAAAGATACATTCCGAAAATTGGCAAAAGCAGCAATAACAGCCAAAACACTTCAGGATTCACAAAAAATAGTTTTTGCTTGGTAACAGAAGAATCCTGCATTCTCGCAACTAGTGCAATTATCCCAGCAAAAAACCAAAATATAAGTTCCCAGATGATAACGCTTGTCACCATCTTTTTTATAGGATATGTGAACTTCGAATTAAACATCTTTCTTAAAAAAATAACGATTAGTTGTCCAACTCAGGAAGAGCAGAACAAGGGCCAGATTCAAAAAAGCCATTGGCGTTGCAGGAGGTTCTATTGTATAGTTTTGATCCAAGATCTTCCTTTTTTCGAGTTTTTCAATTTCACGGTAGATTGCTTTTAGGCTTTTTTCATCCGTTGCACGAAAATACTTTCCGTTTGCAATTTCCGCTATTTTCTTTAATGTGATTTCGTCGATTTCCACGGGCATATTTTCGTAGCGCACCCCAAAAGGCGTAATTACAGGAGTTGGTGCTTCTCCGTTACTACCAACTCCAATCGTGTAAACACGAATGTTTTTTGCACGTGCAAGTTCTGCTGCAGTTATTGGATCAATTTCGCCCGAATTATTACTTCCATCTGTGAGTAAAATAATTACTTTTGAAGGCAAACTGTCGTTTCGTAATCGCGTTACCGCTGTACCTAAACCAGTTCCAATTGCTGTTCCGCCTTCAATGTTTTGCGGTCCGATTTCTTCAATTTGCTTTAGTAAAATGGAATAATCCAAAGTTGCGGGACATGCCGTATACGCTTCGCCTGCATACGCAACCAAACCAATTCGATCTCCTTTTCTTCCTGCGATAAATTCCTTTGCAACGCGTTTGGAAGCTTCGAGTCGGTTTGGCTCAAAGTCCTTCGCAAGCATTGAAACAGAAACATCCATTGCTAAGATAATATCAATTCCATTCTTATAATTTTGCTCAGCGGCCTCTGGACTGTCCCAATGGAAAGGTTTTGCCAACGCCAAGATAAACAATCCAAAAACAATTGTATTACAGGTGATTATGGCAATTCGAAAGTTTAAAATCCAATTTGATTTCAGGTTTTTTTGTGAAATTGAACTTCCGGTAAATTTTAATTCGCCAATTTTATTTTTTTCGG
>CAIYXD010000148.1 GCA_903930085.1 uncultured Flavobacteriia bacterium | reverse complement strand
TTCTTCTTGCAGGGTTAAAACCCGCGGATAAACATATATTTTGTGGTTTTTAAGAATCACATCATAGTTATGCCACTTGTGTAATGTGCGCAAATTGTCTTCACCCATAATTAGTGCAAATTCATCACTCGGGTATTTTTCCTTTAGATAAGCAAGCGTTTTTGCCGTATAACTGGGTTTTGGCAGATTAAATTCAATATCACTTGCCCGCAACTTCGGATTATCGTCAATTGCGATTTTCACCAAAGCCAATCGGTGGTAATCTGCCAATAAAGTAGACTTTTCTTTTAAGGGATTTTGTGGCGAAACAACGAGCCAAACTTGATCCAAATCGGTGAAGTCTGCCATGTAATTAGCAATCACCAAATGCCCAACGTGAATGGGATTAAATGTACCGAAGTAAAGTCCTATTTTCATGTTTTAAGGAAATTTAAAACCGATTCTTTTGCAGAAGCAATGGCGGATTCCAACTTGTCATTTACTAAAATAAGATCAAAATCTTCCGCAAAACTTAACTCGTTTTTCGCTTTCCCCATGCGTTGCTGAATTTTTTCTTCTGTTTCAGTACTTCTGTAACGCAAGCGTTTTTCCAATTCTTCATAGCTTGGCGGTTGCACAAAAATAGCCAAAGCGGCCTCCCCAAATATGCGTTTTAAATTCAATCCACCAATCACATCGACATCAAATATTACGGTTTTTCCGTTCGACCAAATACGCTCAATTTCGGATTCTAAGGTGCCGTAAAAATTATTGGTGTACACTTCTTCCCACTCAATAAAGGCAGCATCTTCGATTTTCCGCTTGAACAAATCTAAGCCTAGGAAATAGTAATCTTTCCCGTCAATTTCATTCGGACGCGGCTCTCTGCTGCACGCTGAAACAGAAAATTCCAAGCCGATATTTTCATCCAATAGTGCATGAACGATGGTTGTTTTTCCTGCTCCAGATGGCGCTGAGAAGATGATGCATTTGCCTTTTTGATCCATTGGTAAATCGTTTGTGCTTGTTGGCAAATGGGTGCCAACCAAGTAAAATCTATAAGGTATTTAATATTTGTTCTTTAATTTTCTCTAGATTATCTTTCATGTCCACAACCAATTTTTGCATTTCAGCATGGTTGCTTTTGCTTCCAAGGGTGTTGATTTCACGGCCAATTTCTTGTGAAATGAAACCAAGTTTTTTTCCGGATAACGGCAGCGACATTGTCTCTAAATAATAGTCCAAGTGGTTCATTAAGCGCATTTTTTCTTCCGAAACGTCTAATTTCTCTAAATAGAAAATCATTTCTTGCTCCAAACGATTATCGTCGTGCTTGGTATTTTCTAATTCTTCTAAACCCTTTCGAATACGAGATTTAACCGTTTCAATTCGCTCATTTTCATATTTCGGAACTTCGAGTAACAACCTACGGATATCTTCAATTCTTGCACTAAATTCATGTTCAAGTGCTTGTCCTTCCTGGCGTCTGAATTCATTCATGTTTACACACGCTTCTGCTGCAAGGGAAATAATCCATTCTTTTTCTTCCGCTTTGATTTCCTCTCGTTCATTTATGTAAATGTCCGGCATACGAAGAATTAAAGACATATAATCTTCCGTCGTTTCACCAATCAATTCGTTTACCGCTTTTAAATCTGCATAATATGCTCTTGCAAGATCCTTATTTACCGTAAAATTCTTTGTGTCTCCAGTACTATCGATTTGGATAGAAACATCTACTTTTCCCCGATCCATTTGCTCGCTGATCATTTTGCGTATTTCTGGCTCTAATTCTCGATATGCAGATGCAATTCGGACATTAAGATCCAATGTTTTACTGTTCAACGAACGTATTTCGATGGAAACTTTTTTACTTTGATATGTTCCGGTGGCTTTGCCGAAGCCGGTCATGGAGAGAAGCATAAATTGCGATTTTTAACAATTGTTTCGGTAAAAATAGGAAAATTCGGGGAATGACTCCGCTAAACTACCATTTTGGTAGAGAAATGGAGATGTAAATCCCTGCCAATTTCTGTATCTTTGCACCATGATTTTATACAATGTAACAGTAAGTATTGATCCAGCAGTAGCTCTGGAATGGGTGGAATGGATGCGCTCCAAACACATTCCGGATGTTATGGCAACTGGTTGTTTTCTGGAAAGTCGCTTCTCACGCGTCAATGGCGAAGAAGAAAATGGATTTACCTACGCAACAACCTACCTAGCGGAAAGTCAGGAGAAATTAGACACCTATCAAACTACTTTTGCACCAGCATTAAAACAAGAACACAGCGAACGTTACCTTGGGAAATTTGCGGCATTTCGAACATTTTTAACCGTTATTGAAGAATTTAAATAAGATGAAAGTTAGAGCGAAAAAACATCTTGGACAGCATTTTTTAACGGATAAAAATATTTGTGAAAAAATCGCCTTTCAACACAAATCCCATCAGGGCTGCACAAAAGTTCTAGAAATCGGACCTGGAATGGGCGCAATTACCGAATACCTATTAAAACAAACGGATCAGGATTTATACGTGATGGAAATCGATCGCGACTCCATAGCCTATTTAAATGTCAATTTCCCCCAATTGAAGGATAAAATCATCGAAGCTGATTTCCTTAAAATGGATCTAAAGAAAATAATGGGAGAAGATTCTTTTGCTGTAGTGGGAAATTTTCCTTACAATATTTCTTCCCAGATTTTATTCAAATGCCTCGATTATCGCGATCAGATTCCCGAAATTATGGGAATGTTCCAAAAAGAAGTAGCTATGCGTGTTGCTGAAAAACCCGGCACAAAAACCTACGGAATTATGAGCGTTTTATTGCAGGCGTTTTACGATATAGAATATTGTTTCACAGTAGATGAACACGTTTTTAATCCGCCTCCAAAAGTGAAATCCGGCGTTATTCGCTGCACAAGAAATGAAAGAGGTTCGCTTCCTTGCGACGAAAAGTTGTTTATTCGCGTGGTAAAAATGAGCTTTAACCAACGCAGAAAAACGATTCGTAATTCGATTAAACAGTTGATTAGCGGTACGGATTTTGACCACCCGTTTTTAACCTTGCGCCCAGAAAGATTGTCTGTGGAAGACTTTATCGAATTGACACAGGCAGTGGCAGGAATTGTGCGTGTGGAAACGGCAGAAAATTAGACGGTTTTTTCTATCGCAGCCTTTAATTGCTGAAGTTTTAGTTAAAGGAGCCCGCTAAAAAAGGTAATTTTTCTATTTTCTATTTAAAATGTATTTTCTTTTCGGAAAAATCACTTTCTTTGTAGTATAAAATACGAAAAGCATGAGCTCATCAACAATTTTTTACGGCATTGCAGATTTTGCAAAAATAGCATTTACACCTTTCGAATTTATTGGTGATTTTGTGAATTTTTCATTTATCTTGCTTGGATTTATTGGATTATTCATTTGGTTGAACAAGCAGAAAAAATTCAATGATAAGGCCGCAAGTGATCCGAATCAATTAAAATAATTTTTATACCATACTATTCAAGGTTGTTGTTCTCAGATCAGCAACCTTTTTTCGTATAAATAAGCCTATAAAACACGTTTATTTTATTTTTAACGTATGAGCGTATTTTCCATAATTATTACGGCTGGCGGAATTGGCCGAAGAATGGGAGGAGATCTTCCCAAACAGTTTTTGGAGATTGGTGGAAAACCAATTCTAATGCATACATTGAAATTATTTCACTCCTACGATTCTACCGCACAATTAGTGCTTACCCTGCCAGAAGAGTGGAAATTATTTTGGGAAGATTTACTGTTAAAACACAAGTGTGAAATTCCTCATTCTATAGTGGATGGTGGAAAAGAACGGTATTTTTCCATTAAAAACGCACTCGATTTGTGCACCGGAGAGTTTATTGCTGTGCACGATGGCGTTCGTCCTTTCGTTAGTTTAAAAACAATTGAAAGATGTTTTTTAGCCGTGCAGGAATTCGGACAAGTTGTACCCGTTCTACCGGTAAAAGAATCCCTTCGCTTCATACAGGAAAATGAATCAAAATCTTTGGACAGAACGGCGTATTTTACGGTTCAAACACCACAATGTTTCAAAAGATCCGCTTTAATAGAAGCCTATAAAATTCCTTTCCATTCTGGAATCACAGATGATGCAAGTTTGGTCGAAGAAGCCGGATTTTTTATTCACTCGGTTGAAGGGAACGAGGAAAATATAAAAGTCACAACACCATTAGACATAATTTTGGCAGATTTTTTATTAAAACGCTAAGATTTGTGAAATTATATTTCGAATCGCATTCTTCGTTATCGGTTCTCCTTATATTTGTACTTCACACCAATTAAATGAAAGTTACAGAACATTTGAAACAGGCGAAAGAAACACTTTTTTCTTTCGAAATTCTACCGCCATTAAAAGGGAAAAGTATTCAGTCAATTTATGACGGAATAGATCCTTTGATGGAGTTCAAACCGCGTTTTGTAAATGTTACCTACCATCGAGAGGAATTTATTTATAAAGAAAGAGAAAACGGTTTGCTGGAAAAAATTGCAATCCGCAAGCGCCCGGGTACAGTTGGGATTTGTGCTGCAATTATGAATAAATACCAGGTAGACGCTGTTCCACATTTGATCTGTGGAGGATTTAGCAAAGAGGAAACAGAAAATGCCTTAATCGATCTACAATTTTTGGGAATTGACAATGTTCTTGCTTTGCGTGGCGATTCTATTAAAACGGAATCTACGTTTAAACAGCACAAAGATGGTCACCGTTTCGCAGTGGAATTGATTGGTCAAATTGGAGAAATGAATAAGGGGAATTACATGATGGATGACATCAAGCTTGAACCAACCGATTTCTGTATCGGGACGGCAGGATATCCCGAAAAACATTTCGAAGCGAT
>CAIYXD010000147.1 GCA_903930085.1 uncultured Flavobacteriia bacterium | reverse complement strand
CGAATTCACAAAAATGGTGCGTATGAAGCTGGAATATATGCGCAGGGATTTCGGCTGTTAGATGCGCTATTTATGTTTGGAATGATCTTCGCAAATTTATTGCTACCCATTTTTTCGAAACTGTTACTAGAAAATAATTCGCTGATCCCAAAAATGCTGAAAACTGCTAGAAATTTATTGCTGGGTGGAGCAATTCTTGGCGCGGTACTTTGTACATTTCACGCGGAATTTATTCTCGGATTAATCTATAAAAACGACGTTTCTGCATCGGTTCCTTCGTTTCAATTTTTAATGTGGAGTTTTATTGGCATGTGTATCACGTTGATTTATGGTACATTGCTTACTGCAAATGGCAATCTGCGTTATCTTAATCAAATTTCATTGGTTGGTGTTGTGGTTAACATCATATTGAATGCGTTTTTAATTCCAAGCTACGGCGCAGCGGGGGCGGCATTTGCAACATTGGTAACGCAAAGTATGATTGCTTTGCTGCAATTGATTTATTGCCATGCCAAATTTGGGATTCCATTTTCCCGTTTTAACACCCTAAACTATGTGTTTTTTATTGCAATACTTTTGGTGATTCCGTTTTTAATTGAAGATCAAAATGTGCAATTTATTCTGCAAATGGTAGCTGGAATAGTCGGGTTATTTCTTTTCAAATTCATTGATCTGAAACAATTGAAGGAAACTTTTCAGGGGAAACTTGCAGAAAATGAAATAAATGGAATGAACTAGCGTTTTTACCGACGAGAAAAAGTATATTTTAAAAGCGAGTAAATGACTAAATTCGCACCATAAAAAAAATCGAATGGCTGAAAAATTGAGTGAACTAGAAAAAGAACGACAAAACTTATTACTCTTTATCTGGCGCAAACGCAAACTACTACTTATTGTAACCGCAATTGCAGCGGTAGTTTCCATTGTTGTTTCCTTCCTTTTAACTCCAATTTATCGTTCCACAGCAATCGTTTTCCCAGCCGCAACCAGCACCGTTTCATTCTCGGAGCAACGAAATGCAAAAGCAGCGGCGATGGATTTTGGAGAGGAAGAGCAAGCGGAACAATTGGTTCAAATTCTGCAATCTTCTAGAATTCGAGACAAAATAGTTTCTCAATTTGACCTCATGAATCACTATGAAATTGATGCGAAAGATCCCAATAAATACTTCAAGCTTGTAAAGCAATACAATTCAAACTTTTTGTTTGTGCGCACCCGTTTTGGCTCGATTCAAATCGACGTATTAGATGTGAATCCGCAGAAAGCTGCCGATATGGCGAATAAAATCGTTGATTTAATAGATACTGTGAAAAACAACATGGTAGCTGAACGAACGTGGCCAGCATTTGAAATCAATAAGCGGAAAAAGGAACAACTCGAGCAGGAACGCAAGGATGTTTTGTTCAAACTGGATAGTTTGGCGGAATTAGGCGTTGTTTCCTTGGAAGGAAGAACAAATTTATTTCAAGCCTACGTCGACTCGAAAAGTGCGCAAGAAAAAGCGGAGATTAAAAAAACCATTGATATCAACATGAAACATGGATCTCTTTTCGATGGATTGGAATTTATCCGAAATGAAAAAATCATGCAATTGGAAGAATTTCTTGTTTCTTATGAGCAAGCAGAATCGGATGCGTATTCGGTATTCAACCATAAATTCGTTGTGGAACGAGCGGTTGTTGCCGATAAGAAAGACAAGCCAAAACGCATGATTATCGTTTTATTGAGCACGATTGGTGCGTTCATTTTCATGGTCTTTGCCTTGTTGATTAAAGACCGATTGAATGAGCTGAAAAAAATCGCTTAATTCGTGCAATTCATTCGTAAAAATACTTCCTTTCTACTCATCGGGATTGCATACATTGCCTTGTCGGTTTATTTTACGTGGCAAGACCAGGCTTATTTGTCGCTTTTTCCCTTTGCTTTACTGGCAATTTATTTCGCTATTTATTATACCGAATGGACTTTTCTAAGTTTGGCTTTTTTAACGCCAATCTCCATAAATATTGAAGAATATTCTCAAAGTTTCGGTTTGTTCGTTCCAACAGAGCCATTGCTTTTCGGTTTTTTAATTTTACTGCTGTTATTGCAAATTCAAAAGCAAGTCGTTCCTTCCAAAATTTGGCAAAACCAATTAGTTTGGGCAATTGGACTCTACCTTTTTTGGATTTTAATTACCTCCATTACGAGTACGCAACCCATTACATCCTTAAAATTCCTTTTGTCTAAAATTTGGTTCATTGTGCCAATTTTGGGCTTCGGAAGTTCCATTTTTCAGGATAAAAAAAATATTCAACGTTTCCTTTGGTTATTTGTAATTGGAATGATGCTGGTAATCACGTACACTTTAATCGTTCATGCAAGTTACCGTTTTGGTGAAAAAGAAGGACATTGGGTAATGTGGCCTTTTTTCAAAGACCATACAATTTATGGAGCAATCGTAGCGTTGATTGTTCCGCTCGTATTTGGACTTTATTTCTCCAAAAAACACGCACCGCTAATTCAAGCAATCCTATTTGGTTTTATAGGAGTAACCTTACTTGGTTTATATTTTTCCTATACCAGAGCCGCATGGTTGAGTGTCTTCGCCGCGATGGGCGTTTGGGCTTTAATTCGTTTTAAAATTAAATTTAGTTGGTTGGCCGGCATCGTATTGGTAGCTGGAACGATTCTGTTCTTTTCGTGGGATTCGCTTCAAATGGAACTAGAACGGAACAAATCCGAGCATACGACAGAAGAATTTGGGGAGAAATTACAATCGGCGACAAATGTTACTACGGATGCTTCCAATCTTGAGCGTATCAATCGCTGGTCTTGTGCAATTGAGATGTTCAAGGAACGTCCAATAGTTGGTTTTGGTCCTGGTACATATGCCTTTGAATATGCGCGTTTTCAGGATCCAGAAAATCTTACGATTATTTCTACCAATTTTGGAAATCTTGGGAATGCACACAGTGAGTACCTTGGTCCAATGGCAGAAATGGGATTTCTTGGAATACTTGCAATGTTGCTTATCGTTGCGGCAATTTTCTATAAAGGAATCACATTATACAACCGCTGGCCAAAAGAAGACAGGGAAATTCGCACCCTTCTTTTAGCGATGATTTTATCGCTCACCACTTATTTTGTGCACGGAATTTTAAATAATTTCCTGGATACCGACAAAGCAGCTGTTCCAATTTGGGGAATGTGTGCGGTATTTATTGCGTTAGAAATGTCGTTGGAGAAGAAAACGCTTTCTGCCCAAGACTAAATTTGAACCAGCCGAACTTTTTTCATTACATTATAAGTTGTTTACAATTCTTTTAACACCATCTATTAATCTCACCTCATTAAAGTTAATTTT
>CAIYXD010000146.1 GCA_903930085.1 uncultured Flavobacteriia bacterium | reverse complement strand
TTCTGCAACGTTAATGAACAAAGGACTGGAAGTTATTGAAGCTAAATGGCTATTTAACTTAAAACCAGAACAAATTGATGTGATTGTGCATCCGCAATCCATCGTGCATTCCTTGGTGCAATTTGAAGATGGCAGCATGAAGGCACAGATGGGTTTGCCGGATATGAAATTACCAATTCAATTTGCACTGACGTTCCCAGATCGATTTAAAACAGATTTCCCACGTTTTAATTTTATGGACTACCCACAATTGACGTTTGAAAAACCAGATAGAGAAGTCTTTAAAAATTTAGACCTCGCGTTTAAGGCTATGGAAATGGGCGGCACAGCTGCGTGTATTTTAAATGCTGCGAATGAAATTTCAGTTGAAGCATTTTTGCAGGAAAAAATACAATTTCTAGATATCGCGGAAATCAATGAAGCAACGATGCTGGAGGTTCAGATGGTTCACAATGCACAATACGAAGATTTCGTAAAAAGTGATGAATTAGCTAGAATTTGCGCGGAGAAAATTGTAAAAGAACTCTCAAAAAGCTAAAAACACACTCTTTCTTGATTTCTGGAATCGCTCTTTAAATACGGTTGGTTCGAATTTTCAACACAACAGAATTAAACTATTGCCAGATATTAAAAGAAAACCCATGCAATCCTTTCCTTTTTGTAAAAGAATCCTCTTAAATTGTATTTAGCAACATCTCTTTGTCCCCATCGAAGTAATTGTGCAAGAGGTGACTAGCAAGGTATTCTCTGTAATTTTCGCGGGAAATATTTGGAGAATAAATGAAACCTCTTCCCAAAGATTGGTGTTTTATGAAGTTTTTACGTTCCAAAATCCGAACGATAGTAGATGTTGTATTATAAGCTGGTTTTGGATGTAGGTATAGTTCTTGAATGTCTTTTACGGCTCCGTTTTGAAGTTTCCATAACTTCAACATAACTAGTTCTTCGGCAGGGGTTAGTCGTTCCATGAGGTGTATTAAATTTTTTTCATAAAAATACAAAAAATTCATTACAAAAAAATAATATGAATCATTCTTCTAAATTAACTACATATTCCGCTAATTATAAATCCAACTTTTTCTTTAGATTTCCGGAAATACCATCCTTGTGCACGTAAACATTGATTGTTTTGTAATTAAAATAATTTTCAGAAACATATAAATAACCCTTTGGATAGTTGCCTGTTCCCCATGAGTTTTTAACTAAAAAGTAGCGGGTTCCTTTTTGATCTTTGTAAAGCCCAACAATGTGCATTCCATGGTCATCCGTAGTCATTTTTGCGTCGTATCCTTTTTGGCGCAGTTCCGGTGTAATCACTAGTTCTTTTTGTGGAGTAACAAAAGCATTGGATGCTTTATCTGCTCCAGCATCGGAATAATTTTTAGAATCTTTTCCTTTTACATCAATCGTAGAAGGATCCTCTGGAACGATAGCTAAACCATTCTTAAAGCTGAAGCCTTTTTCCGAAACGTCTGCTCCCCAAGCCAATGTGTAGCCATTTTTGAGCGCATATTCACAGGCGTCAAACAAATCGGTCAAACCAACATTATAACTTTCTCCCCAAGCCCAGTTGTCCGGAATTGCCAATTGGCATTTTTTGTAAAGTTCGTGGTTGGTAAAGGAAGTCAAAGAAACGTATTCATCCATATTCAAACCAATTGCTTTAGCATAGGATTGTGGCGTATATTTTTTCCCTTTGTATTCAAATTCTTTTAGATCATTCCCAAAATAAGCATCCAAAATTCCATTTAAAGCACCCATCCAAGCAGTTGAAACGCCAGTTGAAGAAGATTTGGAATGGCTTAAAAGACCTTGCACCGCGCCATCCAATAAGGAGAACATTTCACTGTGGTTGTGGGTTTCAGAACCATAATTCAAACCGGTGTAAACTTCTTGCGGAACGATTCCGTAATTTTTAATTACAAATGGAATATCGTGGAAAGCGCCTCCTTCAGAAAAGTTGATTTTTCCATCCATTCGAATAAATTTTTCTGCCTTGCTTTCGTATGCTTTTCGAACGACGAACATTTCAGATAATAAATCGGGTTGTTTCGTGCCTTTTCGTATTAATTCTGATTCAAAAAAGGACAAAGCTGAAAAGCTCCAGCAAGTGCCAGTGTTTCCTTGGCTTTCAACAGGAGTTGCGTCTAAATGTGCAATTTTTGTAAAAGCATATTCACTTTCTTCCGCATTTTTAACTGGTGCGGAATAACCAAATTGTGCACTTAGCGTAAAGCTTAATCCCAATGAAAGGGCTGATAATAGAAATTTTGACATACGTTTGGGTTTTTATCGAGCACTAAATATAAGGGTTTAACCGGTCTAACGATGCAGTAAAACGGAAAAAAAGCGACTAATTTTAAGTGGAAATAAAATGCAAATGCTTTACTTCTTTAGAATCCAGCCTTCAAATCCTTGAGCATTAGCAGCTTGACTAATTTTTTGCATATCATCTACTGAATTTGCTGCACCAATACTTACGCGGTATAAACCATTGAAAATATCTACGATTTTTGAGGAAAATCCTTTAGATTTCAAGATTGAAACTAAATTTTTTGCGTTTGCTTCACTTCCAAAGCATCCAACTATCAAATTATAGGTTGAAACCGAAACGTGCGATTTTTCTGCAACTTCTGGAAGTGCTTCGATAGTAGTATTTGGTAATGCGTTCGTGAGACGAATTGGTATGTATAAATCGTCAGAATATTT
>CAIYXD010000145.1 GCA_903930085.1 uncultured Flavobacteriia bacterium | reverse complement strand
GTTCACGAAAAACAAGTCCTTTTCATTCCAACAGAAAAAGGATCTTCTAACCCATTTCATTCAGTCCATTACCTTATCCTATCAAAACGACAAGAAGGTTCATGAACTAACCCTTTTTCTTAAAATCCCATTAATTTTCGAGGGTGTTAAACGGACTGTTTCCAAAAACGTCCCGAGGAAAAACCTTCTGAAACTATCGAAAACACTAACAGACCAACCAAATACCCGTTCGTTCTATTCCACCGTAACCGACTTCGCTAAGTTTCGCGGCTGATCCACGTTGCAACCTCTCATTACGGAAATATGGTAGGACAGTAATTGGAACGGAATTGTTGCCAAAAGTGGCACTAAATGTTCATCTGTGTCTGGAATTTCGATTACGTAATCTGCAAGTTCCTTTACTACCTCATCGCCTTCTGTAACAATTGCGATAATTTTTCCTTTACGTGCTTTTACTTCTTGAATATTGGAAACGACCTTTTCGTAAGAAGTTCCTTTGGTTGCAATAACAAATACCGGCATTTCTTCGTCAATAAGTGCAATTGGGCCGTGTTTCATTTCTGCTGCAGGATATCCTTCTGCGTGGATATAGGAAATCTCTTTCAATTTCAACGCACCTTCCAAAGCAACAGGGAAAGAACTTCCTCTTCCCAAGTACAATGCATTTGTTGCGTCTTTGTATTTACGAGCGATATCTTCTATCAAATCGTTTTTATCCAATACACGTTGCACTTTCGCTGGAATTGCTTCCAATTCAGCTAATAAAGTGTGAAATTTCGATTCGCTAATGGTTCCTTTTTTATTTGCTAAAGAAAGTGCCATCAATGTTAAAACTGTAACTTGTGCCGTAAATGCTTTTGTTGAAGCAACACCAATCTCTGGTCCTGCATGCGTGTAAGAACCTGCATCCGTAATACGGGAAATAGATGAACCTACCACGTTACAAATTCCAAGAATCGTTGCGCCTTTTGATTTCGCCAATTCCAAAGCAGCCAATGTATCTGCCGTTTCACCAGATTGGGACACAGCAATAACGATATCATTTTCGTTGATGATTGGATTACGGTAGCGAAACTCACTTGCGTATTCCACTTCTACGTTAATTCGTGCTAAATCTTCAAACAAGTATTCACCAACTAAACATGCGTGCCAAGATGTTCCGCAAGCAACCATGACAATGCGTTGCGCGTTAATCATTTTTTGCTCGTATTCCTTGATTCCACCCAAGGAAACCCAACCTTCATCGACATTTAATCTGCCACGGAAACAATCGCGAATAGATCTTGGTTGTTCGTGAATTTCCTTCAACATAAAATGCTCGTAACCGCCTTTTTCTAAAGCTTCCAGTTGCATTTCAAGTTGTTGAATGTATGGTGTTATTTCTTGGTTTCCGATATTAAAGATTTTCAATCCATCGTTTAAATCTACAATGGCAATTTCTTCGTCCTCCAGATAAACTACTCTTTTGGTATATTCAATAATTGGCGTTGCATCTGAAGCAAGGTAAAAATCTCCTTCGTTTCCAATTCCAACAACTAACGGACTGCTTTTACGCGCCGCAACCAATTGATTAGGATTCTCTTTGGATAAGACAACAATTGCATAGGCTCCAACAACATTGTGTAAAGCCAAACGAACTGCTTCTGCAATAGAAACATTTTCGTTCTTTTTAATATCATCGATCAAGTGCACTAAAACCTCCGTATCCGTTTCACTTTTAAAAACGTAACCATGGTTTATTAATCCTTTTCGAAGCGTATCGTAATTTTCAATTATTCCGTTGTGAATTAGCGCAATATTTCCATCTGAAGAATAGTGCGGATGCGCATTTACATCATTTGGTGCACCATGCGTTGCCCAGCGTGTATGTCCAATTCCAGCATGACCATTCACATCTTTTCCAGCTGCAAATTCTTCCAGATTAGATACTTTCCCTTGGCGTTTGTACAAATTTATTTCACCATTATTCAATAACGCGATTCCGGCGCTATCATATCCTCGGTATTCTAAGCGTTTCAATCCTTTTAAAACAATTGGGTACGCTTGTTTTTTTCCAATGTATGCTACAATTCCACACATAATTAAAATTCTGTATAGGTTATTATTAATTGCGGTTTTTTCTTGTTGATTGTGTTTGGTCCGTTAAACACAATCCGTTCAGCTGAGTTCACAAAAAACCGCGGTGATAAAATTAATTCTTTTGTGCTAATTTGACCGGAAACATAAGCTTGCAGATAATTTTTCACGTCCATTGTGTATTGTTTTTTGAAATTATCATAATACCCAATAACACCAACACCAGAAAGCACATCGTCAATTCGCACGGAAACAGACAATTCAGAACTTGGCAAGTATTTGGAATTCGTTTGGTATTGAACCGGAAAAATCAGTTCCGCTTTGTGGATTATTGCTTTTACCGGAATAGATCCAATTCCAGGAATACGCACCACTGCTCTATTTTTAAATGCCTGAGCATAAAATTCTTTTTGACCTGAAATGGTATCTTGTATAACGGTTTGAATAGGCTTTCCCGAATTGTTAATATCCACATGGTTAAAATC
>CAIYXD010000144.1 GCA_903930085.1 uncultured Flavobacteriia bacterium | reverse complement strand
TTTGGCGTGTCCCCAATCGCGTTTCGCGTCGAGATTTCCCAAGTAAAATTTATCTTGTAAACCCAAAGCGATGCGTGACGCTGCTCGGGTAATTTTTCGTGTAACAAACGTTTCACCGCGCAATGGCGATTCATGGTTAAACAATATACCATTGCATGCATACATATTGTAAGCTTCTCTATAGTTTACTGTAATCCAGAAAGCATACATTTTAGCAACTGCGTATGGTGAGCGTGGGTAAAAAGGAGTAGTTTCCGTTTGCGGTACTTCTTGCACTTTTCCGTACAATTCCGACGTGGAAGCTTGGTAAATGCGGGTTTTCTTTTCCAAACCCAATAGACGAACGGCGTCTAAAATTCTTAGCGTGCCCAATCCGTCTGCGTTCCCTGTATATTCCGGTACTTCAAACGAAACGGCTACGTGACTCATTGCCGCAAGGTTGTAGATTTCATCCGGCTGAATTTCTTGGATTAGGCGGATCAAATTTGTGCTATCCGTCATATCGCCGTAGTGCAGAATAAAATTCCGGTGTTCCATTTGCGGATCCTGGTATAAATGATCAATCCGGTCGGTATTAAACAACGAAGACCTGCGTTTTAATCCGTGGACAACGTAGTCTTTTTTCAGAAGGAATTCTGCCAAATAGGCTCCATCCTGTCCTGTAATCCCCGTTATAAATGCAATTTTTTTCATAGTAATTTTTGATCTATTTTTTTTCTCGGTACTTGTTGCGTGCTTTATTTCAGCAACCAAGAAGAGGATTGTATTTTATTTCCTAGTCCATCCAGCAAATCGATACCCAGTTCTTCGCAAATGGTGCGTTCTGGAATCGTATGGTTGTTTTGGTCTCCGCCATTGGTAAATCTAATGAAAGGTGATAATCCCAAATCCCGAATCCTAAATCCTCATTCGCAAGTCATCAATACAAAAATCCAAATAGCCAGAGCGGAATTTTATTTCCTATGCCATATTCCAGGTCATCCGAAACGATAAAGCTGTTGGGCGTATTTTTTATTTGTCTATCTGTTTTTGTTTTTCCACCAACTTCGAACGTGAAGGTATGATCAATAAAAAAATCACTTTCCGGAGAATATTCAACGGTATGTTTATATCCCAGTTGATTAATAAAAAATGTTTCGCGCAGGTTTCCTGTATTGGCATGGTTTGGAGAAAACGCATATTGCAAATTCGTATTCTCTAGGTAAATTTTATCCGGTTTTTGCATTTGCGTTATTCCTTTTGCATCCTTGTATAGGTTGCGTGTGATGTTTGCTTCTTGCAAAAAATAAATATACGAAATGAAGGTATTTCTGTTCACTCCAATGCGTTCACTAAGCTTGCTCACGTTTGGTATAAAGGGAACAGATTCAGATATGATCTGCAACAATTGTTTCAATTTCGAAACATATGCAACCTCCACTTTCCGCAATAAGGGTAGTTCAATTTCCAAAATTAAATTAATAACCTCTTCCAGTCGGTTGTAGTATAATTCGGGAATTTCCTGAAAAAAAGGATAATACCCCGATTTCAAGTACGTACTAAAATGTTCTAATGGCTTCACTTTTGAGTTGACCTCTCTAGCGATAGCCGTATGATTTTCCAGAAGTTGTTTTAAATTGACCTCTGGAAGTGACAGACCAAGCGTCAAATTTAAATATTCACGATAGGAAAGTCCTTGCATGGTATAGATTACCGCCCTTCTACTTAAATCTGCACGAGCATTAAGTATTTCCAAAAGTGATGAACCTGTAAAAACTACCTTTAACTCCGGGTAATCATCATAAATATTCTTTAGCTCCTGCGACCAGTTTGGATATTTGTGCACTTCATCGAGAAAGAGAAATTTTCCACCTCTCTTTACGAATTGATCTGTTAAATCGCTTAAGGTATTTTCACCGAACCAAATATTATCTAAACTCACATATAAAGTGGCTTGATCAATAGGAAGATTTTGTTTGATGTACTGAAGCATTAAAGTCGTTTTACCAACTCCACGAGCACCCTTTAATCCTATTAAACGCGCATCCCACCTTATCGTATGCATTAAACTCCGTGTGAATTTCACTTGAGTTTGCTCAATTTTACGTATAAACTTTTCGTGTAGGATTTCCATTATTGCTTAACTTATAGAGCAAAAATACAAATAAATTGCTTAATAGGAAGAGCAATTGCTATTTTTTTTTCCGGGGTGTTGTAATTCTCACGGCGCAAGCAGCATCAATTGTGTATTCCGATTGCGATTTTGTATATTAAATTTTGCCGTCTAGTCTTATCCTGAAGACTTTTTGATTGCCATCCTTGTTTCGATACTTCGATAAACTCAGTGGAGTTAAGCTCAATAAATTGCTTCTATCCTTTCCACTTCTATAGGCTCAGTAATCGGGGAAGTAATTAAAAACCCCGAAGCAGAGCCACGAGGAATTCTACAGATTAAATATCACTTACTTTGCAAGATTTTGACTATGCATTTTGAAATTGCCGGCTCATTGCGGTTGACTACTTAAAGCACACTTCTTTTAATACTGATTTGCATCAAAATTGCTTTTTTTGAGGAACTTATAATTAACCCCCAGAGTTAAATTGTACAGCATAGCAGTTTTATTAACACCTTTTGTATAATCAAAAGCCCGGTTTTGCTCAAAGTTGTAGGTATAGGAAAGATCCATATTGATATCCCAGTAAGAACTTAACGAAAGCTGTGGTGTAAATCCAAAATTCATGTTAATAATATCATCTTGATTTTTAAAATATGGATCATTAGGAACCAGTTCTTGAAGATCTTTGTTCCACATAGTTGCGATTCCAGGTCCAGCATGCATCAAAAAACTAAAATTCGATTGCTTTTTAATGAACAAACTACTTATTGTGTATACTGCCTCAATTGACGCGTTTACATAATTCGTTTTAGAATTTCCACCATCTTTTGTTTTAAATGAATTAAATCCTCCAACCGGCATTATACCAAAATTAGGCTTTAGCATATACTTCCCATTTAATCTTATTGAATTAGAACTAAACGTTTCAATTGAAATTGCTTCGCCTACACTTCCTATAATTCCATAGTTTAAACCTAGAGATAACTTGCTTGGTTCTTTTTCTTGTCCATTGACTAATGTCGTTGACAACATTCCAACTGCTACTAATAATTTTAATTTCATACTTACTTTTATTAATTTATGATTATTATTCTTACTCATATCAAACTACGCAATTTTAAAGTAGTCAAATTTTTACATTTTTATATAGCTTCGCTTTTGTCAGTCACAGTTTCGGTGGCTAACTAGTTAAACTACAGCAGTTTTAGAAAACGTGTTTTAAGCGACTTCTTTGGTAATAACTCGAACGTACGAGCTAGGTATATTTATTGCGCACTGCGTGTTTAGCGCATCTATTTTCACTTTTATTCTATGTTTTCCATTCGAGAGAATTGCTTCTGCAACCATTCCCTTGAAAGGTCCTTTTATAACTTCTACAAGTTGTCCTGGTATAATCGATAGCGCTTCAAACACTATTTCCTCCCCAACGAATTCCGTAACGAGGATTCTTAAACTTTCGATTTCAAATTCTTTAACGATAGCTGGTTTTTTTAAATAGCTTAGCACGCAAACAATACCGGATTCACCATGAAATAAATGAAGCTTTTTTTGATTGCATTTTACAAAAACAACTGAAGGAATAAGGGGAACTTGCATTTTCTTTTTACGATCGCTCCACTGCCTAATAACAGCAGTTAAGGGAAGAAAAACATTGAATTGTTTTCTCTCCAAATTGCTAAAAACTTTCTTTTCTGCAAAAGGCTTTGTTTTCAGCACATACCAGTTTTCGGTTGTAAAAGATTCCATTTAATTGCTACTATTCAACATGCTATTCAACATGCTATTCAACATGCTATTCAACATGCTATTCAACATGCTATTCAAATTTATGCTATTCAACTTTGTGCTATTCAACTTAATGCTATTCAACTTTTGTAGTTAATTGAGGCAAATCAATTATCTAGCAAAAATACAAATTTTACTTTAAATTATTATGTATTTAGAATAATTATTATGTTAAAAAGTGCCAATTTTCTGTTCAATTCATTGAATTTTTCTTGCTTATCAGAAATATTATTTAAACCACTCTATTAATCAACTTTTTTTTGTAAATTAATTAAACTTGCCATATTAATTGGCGCTAGGAATTCTTCTAGTTTTATCTCATCCCTAGATGTGTTGAAACAAATTTTAACAGGTGTCTTTTCCATTTGAATTTTAAGTCTGTTAGATTCTTTCAACTAATAAGCTATTCAATTAAAATTTCTGCGATAGTAATAGTTATGAAAACTATTCTTCTAGAAGCAGATTAATACACCTCTTTATTTTTAAAAATAATTCCAGTAGAATGGAACAACCGTCATTCACTAATTACTCTTTTTTCCGAATCCTAGTTGTCCGATTTACCTAGTGTTTTTAAAAGAATTGGATAAGGCACACTTTCTTTGATTTTTCCTTTTTTGGTAAAGGAAAGATACCATACTACTTTATTGTTGGCGGAATAAAACAATTTATTTTCCAGTTTCTCCTTTTCCATAAAATTAGCAACGGAAAACATATTTCCAGATAAGTCATACGTTCTAACTTGGTCTTTATGCCATTTCCCCGAAAGGGATTTGAATCTTCCACTTTGGAAATAAGTCCACTCTCCCACTTTGAAACCTTTCAGGTTCAGACCATAGAAACGGGTTACATTCCATGGGAAATTGTGGTAGTAGTAATAATTCGCCATTCCATTAAGCGTATCGTTGCTGAATGTTTCCACGGAAATAATTCTACCTTGCTGGTCGCGTTTGATCCATTCTCCGTTTTTTATTCCATTCGTGTAATCTTCGCCAATTTCAAAGGGCGTTCTATTCAAATCGTAGACAACCCATGCATAATGCTTCTTCTGAAAAATGGTGTCTTTGGCTTGGTCACGGTAAAGAATATAGTTGCTAGGCACAGCTTCTTTATAGCCAATTTTTTGCTGTAAATACGCAAAATTAGCTGGTTTTATACGTTGATTTATAGTGTCCTTGTTTGCTGGAAAAACAGAAAAATTTCCCTGCGTGATTTCCACCTCTCCGTGTTGCTCTAAAACGAAATTTTTAAATGTGCATTTTCTAGTATACAAATACTTAGGGGTAAGAGTATCTTCGTAGAATTGCCGATCGCTCCATGGAAAAAACAGCAGTTTTGATTCGATTTTGATGTGCTCCAAATTCGTTCCAGAGAATTGAAAACGGTGTGTGTTTAAATGAGATCCTAAGGTTAGGTTTTTGGAATCTAAACCCATCTGTCCATACTTAAAACCAATAGCTTCGCGCATTTCAGAATAAAAAAAGAGATTGCTGCATTCACTTAAAAGTGGGTG
>CAIYXD010000143.1 GCA_903930085.1 uncultured Flavobacteriia bacterium | reverse complement strand
GACGAATTACGATGCAACGTTTAAAAATGTGCAGGTAGTATTTGAAAAGGATAATTTACAAAATACGCTTGGTGAGATTTTATCGAAGCTTGACAAAACACAAGTTAGAATTGCAGAAACGGAAAAATACCCGCACGTCACCTTCTTTTTTAACGGCGGTAGAGAAGAGAAATTCCCTTTAGAAGAGCGCATTATGGTAAATTCTCCAAAAGTTGCGACCTATGATTTGCAGCCTGAGATGAGTGCATTTGAAGTGAAAAAACAAATCTTGGATTTCGTGGAAGAAGCGCAACCAAACTTCATCTGTTTAAATTTCGCCAATCCGGATATGGTTGGACATACAGGTGTTTACGATGCAATTGTAAAAGCAGTGGAAACAGTTGATCTGTGTTTAAAAGAAATTGTAACGAAAGGATTGGAAAAAAACTACGAATTTTTGATAATCGCAGATCATGGCAACGCAGATAGCGCCTTAAATGCGGATGGAACGCCAAATACAGCACATTCATTAAATCCGGTTCCGATTGTTTTAGTGAGTAAAGAAAAGGGACTTAGTTTAAAGGATGGAATTTTAGCCGATGTAGCGCCAACCATTTTACGAAGAATGGGAATTGCTGCTCCAATGGAAATGACCGGCATATCCTTGGTTTAATCCGCCAACTTTATTTAAGGATTTTTTTACTTGTTTTGCGACTTATTTAGAATAGAAGTCGTGGAAAATCCTTCCACTAGATCAATTGCACAAACTTCCCCCCCGTTCTCACGGACAATATCTGATCCAACAATATATTTCTTGGATAATTTGTCAGTTTCCTGTGGATCGTAATCTGCTCCTTTTACTAAAATTTCTGGAAGTAACGCCTGGATAACGTTCAGCGGCGTCTGTTCCTCAAAG
Organism: uncultured Flavobacteriia bacterium; assembly: GCA_903930085.1. Taxonomy (GTDB): domain Bacteria; phylum Bacteroidota; class Bacteroidia; order Flavobacteriales_D; family Crocinitomicaceae; genus M0103. The sequence continues at coordinate 2,407 of CAIYXD010000143.1, read as the reverse complement.
AAAACGACGAGATCTACAAATCCGAGTGCTGCCAATACAAGTGCACGAGCATCCTCTGGATTAATTGGTCGATTATCGCCTTTTCCTTGCTGTTTTACAGAAAAATCTGTATTTATGGCAACAACAAGTCTATCACCCAGATCTGCGGCTTTTGCCAAATACGTTACGTGTCCCTTGTGCAAAATATCGAAACAACCATTCGTAAAAACGATTTTTTCATTTTTCAGCTTCCAAATAGCGATGCGTCTTTTTGCAGCATCGATGGAAAGGATTTTATTCTCCAGATTGGATAGTCGGCTCATTTTCTTTGGAAAAATTCTTTGGTAATAAAGCTAAGGAAATTAAACCTAATACAATCATCAAAAGAGTTTGGGTAATCCAAATCAACATTCCGAGTGCATTTCCTATTGCACGTGCATCTGTTGGATGTTCTTCACCGATAAGCGATGCTACAACGAGTCCAACAAGCAATGGATAAATCCCAATTCCACCATTTGTAAACAAAATCCCTAAAGATCCAGCGATAAAACCGAGTAAAATACCAGAAAAAGGAATGGAAGACGTTTGTTCAAGTGCCTGAAAAGGAAGTGCGAACATAGCAACATAACAGCCCCAAATTAGTGCGGTTTGAAAAAGATACGCAATAGGCTGTTTCAATTTAAAAATGGATAAAAGCCCACCAAATACTTCCTTTGCAAATCGAATAAACTTTTGACGAAATTTATTTTTAAACACAAAAAGATAAGAGAAAATAATGCCCATTAGTAAAACAATGCCGTAAATAACTATTCTCCAAGGGAAACCTGACTCCGATCCATTTGTTGGTCCGCTAAATTCAATTTCTATTAACGACTTAATTTTAAAAAAATCATCAAATCCAAAAACGGCAGTTAAAACAGCGATTAAAATTAAAACGACTAAATCGACAGCTCTTTCACCGATTATTGTGCCAAAAGAAGAAGAAAATGGAATGCCATCTGAACGGTAAAGCATGGCAGAGCGAGAAGCTTCGCCAGCGCGGGGAATTGTTAAATTAACAAGATATCCAATCATCACGGCGTGGTATCGATTCCAGAAATTTGTTTTGTGACCAAGCGGCTCAAGTACGTATTTCCATCGGAAAGCGCGCGCTAAATAAGCAATAACTCCTAAGATCAAAGCCAAAATTATCCAAAGGTAGTTTGCGTTATAAATTGCAGTGTAAAATGCTTCTAACTTTTTCGGATCTTTCGCCATATCGGAAAAGAAAACCCAAATTAAGTAAATGCCCAATAAAAGTGGCATTACCGTTTTTACAAATGCCAGTAGAAACTTCTTATTCATTAAATTCATTAATCAATTAAATTGGTCTCTTCATTCGGAAACACTAAACTTGGTTTAAACGATTTTGCTTCTTCAAATTCCATGTAACCGTATCCGATGATAATTATTACATCTCCCATCGCTACGCGTCTTGCAGCAGGACCATTCAAACAAATCGTTCCGGAAGACCGTTCGCCCTTGATAACGTATGTTTCAAAACGTTCACCATTGTTAATATTTACAATTTGAACGCGTTCACCTTCAATTAAATTAGAAGCTTCCATTAAGTCTTCATCAATCGTAATACTTCCGATATAATTCAGATCTGCTTGCGTAACTTTTACACGGTGGATTTTAGATTTTACTACTTGTATCAACATTTTTTATCTATTCGGAAAACAAAGGTAACGGAAATTTAAAAAGACAAAAGGAAAATTTATTTTAAAGGAAAATTAGTAAGACAATCGGATACATTCTTCACGGTCTTGCCAAAGATCTTCCAAAGAAATTTGCAATTCAGCGTTTCTATTCAACCATTTTTGAAGGTAATCTTGGTGTAAAACTTTTTTCCAATCGCCAACTTGTTGCGGTTCAATACGTTGTTCACGCACAATTTTTGTTTCAATAAATACCATTCTATCTAGTGCGGAAGTAAAATCAAAGCGATTTTTAGCGTAGCGCAAGTAACAATGCATTTCAGGAATGCTTTTGTAGGATTTATCCTTAAAAAAATCGTTTAAAACTGGATGCGTTATTTCATTCATTAAAAAAATCCCTGCAATCAATTCAATTTCAGTTTGTCCGTTTTCTTCTGCTAATATAGCCAATAGAGCATGCTTTGAAGAACATGTTCCTCTGTTTTCAGTTAAAACCAACCTAAAATCGTTTACCTCAGATATTCTACCAAATGGAATGTTTTTAACGAATTGACACGCTTCCTGAAAGGTTGTAATACCATTTTCACAAAAAAGGATCGAAAACTCGCCACTATTTAATGGAAAATTTACTATTTCCACGTTTTTCATTTTGGCAGTCCGATACGCAAATCCTTGCCGGAAATAGTTCGTTTTTCATCCATCGGAATTTTTTTGGAGAAGATCCAGAT
>CAIYXD010000142.1 GCA_903930085.1 uncultured Flavobacteriia bacterium | reverse complement strand
TCGTATTCTGACAAATTGCGTAAAGCAGTAGCCATTTAAATTTCGTATTATTTCGTTGTTTTTTTACTTGCAGCTCGGGCAATATATTTTTCAATTGATTTTTGAGATCCGAAAGCAGAGTAATCGTCTTTGATTTTAGTGAAGCATTCTGTCGCTTTTTCAAAATCTTTTAATTTTTCAGCAACCAAACCAGCTTTGAAAAGATACATTGGCGTAGTCATTTCATTTTCGTTCAATCCTGCAGCTTCAAGATACTTAGCACCTGCTTTTTCGAAATTTTTCATTTCACTGTGGCAATCTCCTTGTAAACCTACCGCCATTGCAGAAAGGTATGTGTCTTCCAAATTCACACCTTCCAATTGGGTAAGTGCTTTTTTGAATTCCCCTTTCGCCATGTATTGTCGACCTAAAACAAATTGTGCATTTTCGCCACCAATTTTACCGTCAAACTTTTTTACAGCAGATTCCAATTCTTCAATCGCAAGATCTGTTGAATCTTTCGCTGCATAATTTAAGCCCAACCAATAAGAATCTTTCGATTTATCGTTTGCAGGATTAAAAATAAACTGACGGTAAACCAGAAAACCGATTACTAAAATAAGGACACCACCAATGGTATAAGTGATCAAACGCGCTTTTTTGTTTGATTCAATTTTCTTCTTTAATTCTTGTACTGAGAAATTTTCTAACATTTTATGCAATTTTAGCCTTGCAAAAATAGTTTTTTTTTTCATTTACAAAACCTAATTTTTCAACAAGAGTTTCTAATTAAACTAAATTTGCGGAAATTTTGATTGAAATCACCTTTACAAACATGGTTTAAAGCAGTGTTTTGGGTGATTATTTTCTTCAATTCAGGGCAGAGCGATTCCAAATGCACGTTCCACCCAAACAAATTGGATAAATCTTTTTTTGTGGCGAAAAATGAATTAAATTTGCTGCAATGCATTTAAAATCCATCCATCTTATCAATTTCAAAAATTACGAGGAAGCTGAAATTACGCTTACTTCGAACATAAATTGTTTTGTTGGAAGCAATGGTTCCGGTAAAACAAACATTTTAGATGCCGTGCACTACCTCAGTCTCTGTAAATCGTATATGAATGTTTTGGATCGCCAGAATATTCGGTTCGACCAACAATTTTTTGCGATTCAAGGAACGTGGGAAAAAGACGAACAAGAAATTGCAATCCATTGCGCGGTAAAAAGGGATGCCAAAAAAGTTTTTAAACGCAATAAAAAAGAATACGAGCGCCTCGCAGATCACATTGGCCAATTTCCAGCTGTTATGATTTCACCGTACGATCGGGATTTAATTTCCGAAGGAAGCGAATTGCGCAGAAAATGGATGGATGGCATAATCTCGCAGTTTGACCGACAGTATTTGGAAAGTATTCAAAAATATGGCAAGATCTTAGACCAGCGAAATGCCCTATTGAAAAATATGCAAGAACAGCGCTTATTTGACCGCGATGCAATTGAAGTGTGGAACGAGCAAATGTCGGCTGTTGGAACAGAAATTCACAAGAAACGCCAGGAATTTTTAAAAGATTTTA
>CAIYXD010000141.1 GCA_903930085.1 uncultured Flavobacteriia bacterium | reverse complement strand
CACCATTTCAACGCGCACTGGCTCGCAAGCCAGACCAACTGCCACACTCGGATCCGGCGTTCCAATCAACCAATTCGGAACAATATCCCGTGTTGCATTTAAAAACAAGGTTGCAACTTGATTCAAAACTTGGCCTTTGTACGGAATTCCTTTCGGCAAAACATGGTCGAAAGCCGAAATTCTATCCGAAGCTACCATGACAAGAATTCCATTTTTCAAGGTGTACACATCGCGAACTTTTCCTTTGTAAACAGCTGTTTGTCCTGGAAAATTGAAATCTGTTTTAATAATTGCGTTGCTCATTCTTTTGCTTGTTTTATACTGTTTATCCTTCCTTAAAAGGAGTTATTGGTTTTTCTTGTTTTTTTCTTCCTCTTCGACCTTCTCAAATGCTTCGATAATCTTTTTTACCAAACTGTGTCGGATTACATCATTTTGACCAAGACGAACAACTCCGATTTCCGAAACGTCCTTTAAGACATCCAAAGCATACGACAAGCCCGATCTTTGACGATTTGGCAAATCTACTTGAGACATATCGCCAGTAATGACAAATTTTGCCGTCATTCCCATACGGGTCAAAAACATTTTCATTTGCATCGACGTGGTGTTTTGTGCCTCATCTAAAATCACAAATGCTTTGTCCAACGTTCTTCCGCGCATAAATGCCAATGGTGCAATTTCGATGATGCCAAACTCAATCATATCTGCAAGTTTTTCTGGTGGAATCATGTCGCGCAGCGCATCGTACAATGGCATTAAATAAGGATCCAGTTTTTCTTTTAAATCACCTGGTAAAAAACCAAGATTTTCTCCTGCTTCCACCGCTGGACGTGTTAAAACAATGCGTTTTACTTCCTTTGCCTTTAATGCTCGAACGGCCAAAGCAACAGCGGTGTAGGTTTTTCCTGTTCCGGCTGGACCAACTGCAAAAACCATGTCTTTTTCGGTGACTTCCTGAACTAATTTTTTCTGGTTCACCGTGCGCGCTGTAATTTTTGCACCACCATTTCCATGCACAAGAATTTCGGATCCATCGACCTCGGAAATCATTTTTAATCCTTCCGCAGACATTAGGTTATCAATATTATTCTCAGAAACGGCGTTGTATTTATGGAAATGTAATAAAATAAGATTGAATTTTTTCTCAAAAGCTTTCATCTCCGCTTCATCACCGGCAATATTTAAAACATTTCCACGAGCAGTAATTCTAAGTTTCGGGAAGAAACTTTTAATATGCTTCAATTTAGCGTTGTTTACACCAAACAATTCAACAGGGTTTATCCCTTTGATCTCAATATTTTTCTCTTGCAATTCGTTAATTTGTTGAACGATTATCGAGAAATATCTCGAATAACCTTATTTTTGATCAAAATTAGGAAATAATTTGGCTCAACCATCGACTGATAGAAAGGATATGCAAATAATTACACTTACGACCGACATGGGCGTTCGCGATCATTACGTTGCGGCGATAAAAGGAGCAATTTTCCGACTAACACCAAACGCTAGAATCGTAGATGTTTCGCATACTGTAAAACCATTTGACATTGCAGAAGCAGCTTATTATATCGCTTCCTGTTTTGAAGATTTTCCGGAAGGAACCGTTCACGTTGTTGGTGTAGATAGTGAACCAATGATTAATTTTAGTGGATCTGAGGGTTCCTTTCCTTCCGTTTTAGTGTACAAAGGACATTACTTTGTTTCCAACGACAATGGTTTTTTTGGGGCATTTTTGCAAGATGAACAGCCAGACGCCTTTTATAGAATCGACGATGTATTATCGCGCCAGGATTTATTTAAATTTCCAACGAAAAATATGCTCGTTCCAGCTGCATGCAGGCTGTTGAATGGCGAAGCTGTTGATTCCTTCGCGTCTGTTTTTCCTTCTTATAAAAAGGCGTTTGCTTTAACTGCGGTAATCGAAACGAATTTAATTAAAGGAAATGTAATTCACATTGACAATTATGGCAATCTTATTACCAACGTTAACCAGACTTTGTTTGAGCGTTTTGGAAAAGATACGCCATTTACAATTTATTACAGAAACCGCGATTACCACATCGATGAGATTTCACCAACCTATAATGCTGTTCCAAGTGGCGAAAAAGTTGCGCTTTTTAATAGCAACGGCCAGTTAGAAATTGCAATTAACCGCGGTGCGAATTTGAGTAATGGCGGTGCTGAAAAATTATTTGGCGTTCGGATTGGTGATATTATACGCATCGAATTTACACCGCGCGGATCTAGAAATACACTTGAATCTCTTTTCTAATGGTAATACGAATTGTGAAACTTCATTTTCAGGAGGAGAAAATACAGGAATTTTTGACTTTTTTCGATACGATTAAATACGATGTAGCCAATTTTGAAGGGTGTCAGGGCATGAAATTACTGAAAGATTTACACCATCCAAACATCGTATTTACTTACAGCCATTGGCGCAGTGAGGAGGCACTTGAAAACTACCGTACTTCAGAAACATTTACTGAGATTTGGTCAAAAATCAAGCCCTGGTTCGCGGAAAGAGCTGAAGCATGGAGCGCAGAGGAGTATTTCAATGGCTTCAAAATCAATTCTTAAGAAAAAATAGTTCGTTTAAATTCCTTGAAAAGCATTTATTTTAAAAAAAAGATTGCTTTTTAAAATAATATAATATCTTTACCTAACGTAAAATTAATATCAAGAGTAATGAGTAAAGGAGTTGTAAAGTTCTTTAATGAAACCAAAGGATTCGGTTTTATTATCGATTCAGAATCAAACAAAGAGTATTTTGTGCATGTTTCTGGTCTTATTGACAAAATCAAAGAAAACGACGAAGTAGAATTTGAGCTGGAAGAAGGCAAAAAAGGATTGAATGCAATGAATGTGAAATTAGCTTAACTAATAATATTTCATTAATTAATTCTTAAAAGTCTCGTTGATTCGTCAGCGAGACTTTTTTGTTTATTACACCTTCTATTTCGAGCGTATTTTTGACATCCAATTCCACCGTTGCCTAAATAATCGTGCACCTTGTGGAAATACTTATAGAAGATTCAAAAGGAAATCTTAATTTTGAAAACTGAAAAACTAAAAAACAAACATGAGAGCACTTTATTTCAAAGAAATAAAAAGTTTCCTAAGTTCAATAATTGGATATATTTTTATATTAATTTACCTTATAGCATCCGGATTATTTCACTGGATTATTTCCTATAACACGAATCTTTTAGAAGGAACAGAAGCAGATTTAATTCCATTTTTCAACCTTTCACCTGTGATTTTCCTGGTTCTTATTCCAGCAATTACCATGCGTTCCATTGCGGAAGAACGAAGAACCGGAACAATCGAACTATTGTTTACCCGGCCAATTTCGGATTTGAAAATTCTTTTAGCGAAATATTTTGCAGGTGTTACTTTGATGGTTATCGCTTTACTGCCAACCTTGATTTATTACATTTCCATGTATTTTCTAGGTAATCCAGTTGGTGTAATTGACGGTGGTGCAACTTTCACCTCCTACATTGGATTGATTCTGCTTGGTTCAGCATTTGTTGCAATTGGCATTTTTGCATCATCCTTAACCAGCAGTCAAATTGTTGCATTTATTGTTGCTATGTTTTTGTGTTGGTTTTTTTACGATGGCTTAAAACTAATTGGTTCCTTCAATCTAATGGGGAAATTTGATTACGTCATTCAATATACAAGTTTGGCCTTCCACTTTGACGCAATCAAAAGAGGCGTAATAGACACAAGTGATTTGGTTTACTTCCTCTCCATTATTGGATTGTTCATTTTTGCTGCCTTAACCGTTATTAAAACATTAAAAAAATAAAACATGGCGGAAAAGAAAAAATTCTCAAAAGGCATCTTCAACTGGTCATTTTTCGCCATTATTACTGCTGCAGTGATTTTACTCAATATTATCAGTTCCTTTTTATACAAAAGAATAGATATGACGGAGGACAAGCGCTATTCTTTGTCGGCGGGAACGATAAGTTTCCTAGAAAATCCAGATAATTTTCAAAATCGACTTAGCCTAAAAATTTATTTCGACGGAAAACTTCCTGCAGAGCTAAAGCATTTTAGAAATTCTATCGAAGATAAGCTGAAGGAATTCAAACAATATGCAGGTGATCGAATTGAATACCAGTTTATTGATCCGAATGTTGGTTCAGAAAATGAACAACAAGCACTTTTCGAATCGCTTTACGGCAAAGGAAAAGGAATTCTTCCGATGGATATTGTTTACATGAAAGACGGTTCACAAAGTCAAATGCTTTTGTGGCCAGGCGCTGTAATTGATTATGGCGGCTCTACTGTAAATACGATACAATTTTTACCTGGAACTTCACCCGGAAAACCCTACGATTTGAATGGTATTACAGAAATGATTGAAAATTCCAT
>CAIYXD010000140.1 GCA_903930085.1 uncultured Flavobacteriia bacterium | reverse complement strand
CGCTTTAATTTACTGGAACGAATTGCGTTGAATTTTTTCACCTGGCGCTTTACTAAATTTCAAGCCACTCGGGAATCCCAAGGTCGTATTTCTACTACAACTCCCAACACGCTAAGGTATTCCGATGTGCGTGTTCCTAAAGATTTCCGCTTTTATTTTGTGCCGTTTCACCTGCTTCTAAAATCCTTGAAAGCCTATTTAAAACTTGAACTAAAGGAAATAAAAAAGGCATAAATTGTGCTTTTCTATCCTTCTAAAATACTGTCGAACGGGAAAGGATTCACCTTTTTCCCTTACCTTCAAAATATACGTTTCACGTGCAATTATTTAAATACAATTCTAAAATCTCCTCATTTTCAAAGGAAATAGAGCCCGTTTCGTAGAATTTCTATTCTTTTCCTCCCAAAAAACAAGTAACTTCAGCATGTGCGTTGTGACGTTTTACCTTGTTTCAATGAAATCTTACTTTTTGAGTTGATTAGGTGTCTTGGGCGTTCTTGGCGGCTTTAGATTAGTTATAAGTTTTACCAATCTATTTGGTATGTATCCTATAGATTATATCTATGTACTTATTAAAAATAGTGATGTTATAAATAACCCAAAAGGGAATATATTTGTTTTTGTCACCAAATTACAGTTAATACATAAAGTTCAAGTTATGAAAAAAATAGTACTAACGTTTACGCTTTTGCTCTCTTATTGGGCAACTGCACAAAAAAATGAAGAGGCTTCCGCTGCGAAGTGTCCATTCAATTTTGGAAATAGTTCAAAATCCAAATCTGTGGTAGAGACGAAGCCCGCTGAAATGAATCTTGCGAATACTGAAGTGGCAACCAATCGTTTTTGGTGGCCAAACCAATTGGATCTTTCTGTTTTAAGGCAAAATTCCAATTTATCCAATCCAATGGACTTGGGTTTTAACTACCGACAAGCTTTTTCTACCTTGGATTATTACGCTTTGAAAAAGGATATTGCAGAAATTTTAACGCAATCGCAGGATTGGTGGCCAGCAGATTTTGGTAATTATGGCCCGCTTTTTATTCGTATGGCTTGGCACAGTGCCGGGACGTATCGCACTGGTGATGGTCGCGGTGGTTCAAGTGCTGGACAACAGCGATTTGCGCCTTTGAACAGTTGGCCAGATAATGGAAATTTAGACAAAGCAAGAAGGTTGTTGTGGCCGATTAAGCAAAAATATGGCAATAAAATTTCGTGGGCGGATCTAATGGTGCTCACAGGAAATGTTTCCTTGGAATCCATGGGTTTCAAAACATTTGGTTTTGCTGGTGGTAGAGTAGATGTTTGGGAACCGGAAAAAGATATTTATTGGGGTTCAGAAAAGAAATGGCTGGAAGACAAGCGCTATTCTGGCGACCGACAATTGGAAAACCCACTTGCTGCGGTTCAAATGGGATTGATTTATGTGAATCCGGAAGGTCCCAACGGGAATCCGGATCCGATCGCTGCGGCAATCGATATTCGAGAAACATTCGGGAGAATGGGAATGAACGACGAAGAAACAGTAGCACTTATTGCTGGCGGACACTCGTTTGGTAAAACCCACGGAGCAGGTCCTGCATCGCATGTTGGTGCTGAACCGGAAGCTGCGCCAATCGAAGAACAAGGTTTTGGCTGGAAAAGCACCTATAAATCTGGAAAAGGCGCCGATGCAATTACATCTGGATTGGAAGTAACGTGGACAACAACACCAACTAAATGGAGCCACGATTTTTTCGCACTTTTGTTTGCCAATGAATGGGAATTAACTAAAAGTCCTGCTGGGGCGCACCAATGGGTTGCAAAAGGCGGTTCAGCGATTATTCCCGATGCATTCGATGCAACAAAAAAGCAGTTGCCTACGATGTTGACAACCGATCTTTCCATGCGTTTTGACCCGGCTTATGGGAAAATATCCAAACGATTTTTGGAAAACCCAAAAGAATTTGAAGATGCTTTTGCCCGCGCTTGGTTCAAATTAACACACCGCGACATGGGTCCCAACGATTTGTACCTTGGACCTGAAATTCCGAAAGAAGATCTTATTTGGCAAGATCCAATTCCAGCGGTAAACCATGAATTAATCGATAAACAAGATATCGCGCAGCTAAAAACAACGATTTTGGCTTCTGGATTGACTTCGAGTGAATTAATAGAAACAGCTTGGGCTTCTGCCTCCACGTTTAGAGGTTCGGACAAAAGAGGTGGTGCAAATGGCGCACGTATTCAATTGGAACCGCAAAGAAATTGGGAGGTTAACAACCCTGCACAATTGCAAAAGGTTTTGACTGCTCTTGGAAAAATTCAAAAGGATTTCAATGCTAAAGCAGTTTCCAAGAAAGTTTCCATGGCGGATTTAATTGTGTTGGGCGGATCAGCAGCGGTGGAACAAGCAGCGAAAAAAGCTGGTTTTCCAGTGGAAGTGCCATTCATGGCAGGACGAATGGACGCGCTGCAAGAGCAAACGGATGTAAAATCAATTTCGGTTTTAGAGCCGATGGCAGACGGTTTCCGTAATTATTCCAAAGCGCAATATACTATTTCTACAGAAGAATTATTGGTGGATAAAGCCCAATTACTCCGATTGACTCCGCCGGAAATGACGGTTTTAGTTGGTGGAATGCGTGTCTTGGATGTAAATTATTCCAATTCAAAAGAGGGTGTTTTCACTGCGCGACCAGGTGTTTTATCGAATGATTACTTTGTTAATTTGTTGGATATGGATATCGTTTGGAAAGCAATCTCCGACACGAAAGAAGTATTTGAAGGAACAGACCGCACAACTGGTAAACGGGTTTGGACAGCAACTCGGGCGGATTTAATTTTTGGTTCGAACTCAGAACTGCGTGCTTTGGCAGAAGTATATGCGAGTGCGGATGCAAACGAAAAATTAGTGAACGATTTTGTCGCGGCGTGGACAAAAGTCATGAACTTGGATCGATTTGATTTGAAATAAATCCATCGTTCTTTCTAACTATTAGGTCTGGGGTTTCCTGGGCCTATTTTTTTGCCCGATTGAAGCTAGAATTTTATGGTGTAAATCGTTTGGATGTGTAGCGCTAAAACCGAGTTAAAAAAAGCTAATAAGTAGAATTGGGGCGTTTTTACTTAAGCTTGAGAGCGGTATTTCTTCCAGATTTTGACAAACTCTTTTGCATACCAATACACGAGAAATGGGAAGACAACAAAAGATAATTTATTGTATCGGAAAGCCGCGGAAAAATCAAAATGAATCAGGTGTTGTATTGCTCTGGTGAGTCCGCAACCAGGACAAGTTTTATCTAACAATATAACCGAAAGACAAGTCGATTGTCCTTCGTCAAAATAAGTAGGAGGGAAGATCAGCAAAACGATTGGAAGCGCCAACATCCCTCCTATTAGTATGAGTAGAAAATATTTTTTCACGTGTAAATTAGTAATTATCTGTTGTCTCTAATTTTTATGAATGCATGAATTACACCAGGTATGTAACAAAGTAAACACAACAGTAGGTTGATTACAACATCAGTTAAATCCCAATCTGTTACAATTCCAACCGCAACAAATGGGATAAGGATTGCCAAAAGATAGAGCAAAATCAGTTCATCATCGTTATTGTTTGCTGGTGTATTTTTTACCCCTTTTTTAGTAGCAGAAGCCTTAGCTATTTTTTTTAAATCGTGTTGATTAAACGCTTTTTTACTTGCAATAGGTGCAACAGCAGTTGCGGTTTTATTAACGGCCACTATCTTTTTGTCTGCAGCTTTTGTGCTTGCTTGCATCTCCTCTGTAACCGTGGACTTATCTAGGATAGATTTAGCTGCATTCGTTTGTAATTTACTAATTGTAGCATGCGCATGCGTTTTTTCAGTTGGTGTTTGTTCTGCAGTTTCCGCGCCATTTGTGCTACTTTTTAGCGAGTTCCAAGTAATGTGGTAACCAGGATTGTGCACTCTTTTTTCAATGGAACAAGCTGGAGCAATCACCGCAACGGATACTCCGATTAAAATAAGTTTGAAAATTTTTTTCATAGAAATTAAATTAAAAGGGTTAATAATTAGACCCTAATTTAAATTTTAAAGCCTTAAAAACAGCAAGTAAGAAGGTAAAGTTATGAACAGCGGAATAGCTGGGATGAAAATAATTTGCAAAGTTTAGGATTTAAAAAGTTGATAATAAGAAATACTTTACACCTCTAGTCATGTATTAAATATGTAAGATTTTGAGGACGTAACAGGGATTTCTTTCCTTCAAATTCAAGAAGAAGAGAACACAGCTAGGCTAATTAGACAGATACACAATTCGATGAAGTAAAAACTATTAATTCCCAATGGAGCAATTTTCTTTGGGAATTAATAGTTTTTTAGGACGGATCTTTTTATTTCTTCATCAAAAAATTAGTACCTTCCATGCGATAAAAAGCCTTCATGAAAAAATATTCGTTCCTCTTTCTTTCCACTCTTGTTATGTGTTTGTTGCTTGTTTGTTGCAATAAACCGGTTTACAAATACAATTCAGATTTTCAAGGGAAATGGCAAACAATTCCGGTTTATGACAGCTTGTTAAATGCCACCACGATGAGTGAAATCTTAATCGATGGAGAGGATGGTTCTTTTAAAAACAGCTGTAATCCTTGCGGCAACCAGGAATTGTGCAATTGCATAAGCGTTCAAATTGGCAAAGCAGTAATGAATTCCACTAAGACGCACATGAAAATCGGGAGTTCAAATTCATACCAATTGAGTATCGATGAAGAACCGAAAGTGGATGCAAACGGTGTTTGGACAATGAAAATTCAGGGCTTGAAGTATTTCCGGCAATAAAGATCGTGCCGTGCTATTCCGGTGTTTCAATAGCCAAAAAACAGAACACTTTGCTTGTATTTGGAGGCATATTCCTTCTTCAATCCAAAATCTTCGGTGAGCGTTTTTTCAAAAATGTCTAAAAATTTAATTCCCTCTGGTTTTTCGTTGTATTTATTTTCCACTTCGAGTTCCGCAATATCAAACGGTGTTTTTTGCGGTTGCACCAACGAATAAAAACGGGAAGCGTCCACTGACGCTTCTAAAATCCAAGTATATGTAGGGTTCATTCGAAAGAAATCGGGCAATAGGCTTGCTGCAATTTTATTTTTCGGAAGCTGCTTCCATTCTTCTTTGAGCGTTTTTGGATCCAGGTAAACATGTATTCTAGAACGGTGCGAACTGCCAACCAATACAGGTGCCAATTTTTGTATGATTTCCAAACCAACAGCATCGCCTTCTAAGAATCGAATTTTCTGAAATGGGGAAATTGGTGCACTTGCTTTAAATCGGATCCATTCACAGATTAAT
>CAIYXD010000139.1 GCA_903930085.1 uncultured Flavobacteriia bacterium | reverse complement strand
TTATACGATTGGCTTCCCATTTATTGGATTCTACTTCTACTATTTTAAAATTTGCAGCATATTTGAGTTTATCCACTTGGCATTCTTCGTGGCTGCTTAGTTCAACCGTTTCCCAGTTTTTATTTTTCGGCAATTCAACGACACTATCTTGCAGAAAAGCCACTTGTTTTATCGTATGAAGATTGTGGAAAGGAACGCCTTTTTTTAGTAATTGCAGCATTTCCCGCAAGGGTTGATCTCCCATTCCGTAAACTAAAATATCTGCACCGGATTCTACTAGAATTGAAGGTTTTAACGAGTCCTGCCAATAATCGTAATGCGTTACGCGGCGCAAAGAAGCCTCAATTCCACCAATCATAATTGGAACATCCGGGTAAAGGTCTTTCAGAATTTTTGAATATACAATCGTTGGATAATCCGGACGAAAACCAGCCGCTCCACCAGGTGTATAAGAATCTGTGGAACGCAAACGCTTGTTTGCTGTGTAGTGATTTACCATTGAATCCATGCAGCCAGCAGTTACGCCGAAGAAATATTTTGGTTTCCCAAGTTTCTTGAAATCCCTAAGATCATCTTGCCAGTTTGGCTGCGCAATAATCCCGACACGGAAACCTTCATCTTCCATTATTCGGCCAATTACCGCTGTTCCAAAAGATGGATGGTCAACGTATGCATCCCCGGAAACGAGAATAATATCTAATTCATCCCAGCCCCGCTTTTCAATTTCTTTCTTTGTCAAGGGCATCCAATCCGTTATGGGTCTTTCGTCGATCATGGCACAAAAATACTGATAATAATTTTCCTTAAAAAATCCAAAAAATTAAGCTTTTCAAAGAATGTTCGTATCTTAAACGCTCAAATGGGAAAAATTGTTTATTCTATTGGATTGATTGGCATTGTTTTGCTCTCCTGTAACCGAGATGTTACGGGTGAAAATGATATTTCTTCTGGGAATTCTGTTCCTTTTTTATTTCGAATGAATGCCATGTTCACGGATGCCGAACAAAATGTTTCTTTTCCAATTTGGTTCAATGATTCCATCGTTTCAAAGCATAAAATTTCGAAAATAACACGTCGGTTTTATATAATTGAAAAAGGCGAAAACGAGGAAGATGGTTCCCAAGAAGCATGGATGCCAAGGGAGAAGAAAGAGTATTTTTTCGGGAAATCTGGACAACTAGAACGCCTAAACGTTCTCTACTATTTCGACGACCAGAAAATTGGTAATGTTTCGTTTGTCTACCAAGGAAATAAAGACAAATACGGTTTTGCTCCGGTAACGAGAATTTCAGATCAATTGGTTGACCAGGAAGACGACGATGAATTGAGTTTCTACCATGCCATTCACAAGAAAATAAAAGTAACGGATAAATTTTTGGCGTTTCAACAGATTCAAACAGGTGATTATTTGTTTTACATGTTGAATAGTAAATTTTGGGGTCCGCTTTCAGTAGATAGTATTTTGAGTCCAACTCCCAAGGATGTAATTGTTTTGGGAAGCCCTTATTTTCCAAGTAAAATATACCGCGTACAAAATAAAGTGAACGAAATGGATGTTCAGAGTTTTGGGTATAGGAAAAATAGTAAAACCAAGCAGAAAATAAAGAACAAGAATGTTCAGACGCTCATTCGACAAGAATATCCTTTTGAGTACAAACGCACAATCTTGACGGATAAGCAAGGAAAATGTGGCGAATATATAGATTCTACTTTCTCTGAAGGTAAATTTTTAACCCGCACCTTGTCTGAAATTCATTCCAACACTAAAAACTTGCCGGTTAAAATAATCCATAAAAAGCAAGTTAAATCTGACTCTAGCAATCGCTTGTCTATCGAAATATTAACCTATGAATTCCAACATTAACACTCTTAAAATGAAGTTTTTCTTGCGTCTTTCCATATTGAATGCTTTTCTTTTTGGCCAAATTTCCGTCGTTTTTTCTCAAAGTGTAGAACAGGATACTATCCAGGGAGAAGTCTTTTTTGTTTACCCTTTTTCGAATGGTATTACCATGCATTCCAACTATTATTTGGCTGTAAAGCATGCGAAAGGAGAGAAGAAATATACATATAAAGACTATTATATTGAAATGTTTGGCACGGACTATAAAAAACGAGACTTTAGAATGAGTAAGCGCAAAATGCTTTATGGCGAGCTCAAATCTTTCAAATTGCGGAGGGAACAACCGCACTTAAATCGAAAGTTTAAAAAAGCAGTTCGCAGAAATCCTTTCCCATTGCTAGAACAACGCTATTCTCTGGAAAATGATATCATTCCTTGTTTGGATAAAATTCCCGATGGAAAATATGTTCAGTATTTTGAAGGGTATTATCCCATCGATAAAAATGGACGTGTTGGTAATTTTGAAAAAAAAGCGAGTGGATATTTTACCATTAAAAACAATCTTTTGGAAGGCGATGCTGTCTGGTTAAATCTTCAAGGTGATACATTGAAAAAAGGGCGTTTTGTAAATGGATTGAAAGTTGGCGAATGGTTTTTGGAAGTTCGAAAAGTTGCGTATTCCATTTCTAGATTGGACGCAAAATTATACAGTGAAAATGGCTTCCCAGCAATAGATACAACGAAAGAATATGTTTCTTTTTCGGCTGGCTTCCAAAATGGTTCGTATGCCTATTATTTAAACTCGGATTATCCAATTTTACAAGGTTTTTACACAGACAACATAGAATCAGGAAAATGGGAAGAGCGTGCTCTAGGATATATTGGAAAAGGAAAAAATAGAAAACGCAATCGAAATAATTCAATTATCACAGCATCCTACTCTCCAAAGTTGAATGGTCCCGTTGTGAAGCAGCCAATCATCCGAAAAAGACTCCTTTCGGATATGGATTATTTGATGGAATATAACTTTGACTCGAAATACAATCCTTCCGTTTCCTTTTCGAAAATGTTTAGTATTAATATTCCCAAAGAATTAGATCTCGAACTAGACGAAGAAGCTATTAACGGCTACGAAGGGGAAGAATATGAAGAAGAGTATTACGAGGAGGAATATTACGAGGAGGAAATGTCCGATTACATTGAAGCCGAAGAAGAATATTACGACGAAGAGTATTACGAGGATGATAATGCTCCTTATCTAAGCATGATTTACGATCCAATTAAAGATATGTATATCAGTAAAGCAAAAATGATGGATAGCCTTGGCATTGTTTTTAACTTTCAGGGAGTTTACGAAAAACACTATCCAAATGGACAATTAATGCTGCGATATGAATTTGAAAACGGAAAATTACTGCAGGAAGACACGATTTTTTGGGATAATGGAAAACCATATGATGTGATCACTTTTAACCGGGATTCGAGTCAATACATTCAAAAAGTATACGATTACGATGGGAAATTATACAATGAATTGGTTTTTGACTCCAAAGGGGAATTTTTGAGGGTAAATTTCGAACCGAAACGGGTGAAATTTATTCAAATTGGGAACCTTTTGGCAGAGGATAAAAACCAAAGTACTTTTTACTTCTACGATAAAATGGATACAATGCAATATGAATTGAACGATTCACTTTTGCTGTTTAGAAGTTGGTTGAAGGAAGACACCAGTTTGTTGTATACAAGATCGTATGTTCCAAATACGCGTTCCTTGAATTTTGAGTCGTTCGCTATAAGTGGAAAACCAGTATTATCTGCAGAAGTGGTTTTCAGCGATTCTTTTGAAAGCTGGACGGGAATAAAAGACTACCACCTGGGCAATCTCACAATGCATACCACCTCTTCCGCCTCGTTAAATCCTTACCAAGAAAAAGATTCGATTCCCAAAAGGAACGTGAATAATTTCTCCAGACTTTTCGATATTACAGATGAATTCATTGTCCAACAAAACCAAAAGCCTTTCACTGGAGAGGTAAAAATAGTAACCAATGAAACCAAGTTTGAGTTAAATTCTGGAAAGCAAATTAAACTCGTCTTGCCGAGGCAGAATATTTTAGTTGAAAAATTGCTTCGTCAAAAGGAAAAATATGCTGAAACCGGCAAAAATAAGCAGGAGATTCTTTTCAATACATTGGATGCTTCTGAGTTGGGTGAAAATTTTAGCACTTCAATTTTCTCTTCCCTTTTAGGTGGTTTTTTTGATGAATATGTTGAATTTCCCTATTCAGAATATGACGATTACGGCATGGGAGAAAAAAGGTATAACGAGAAAAACGAGGAGCCGTTTTCAAAATACATCTCTGGTTTCATGATGGCTGGACAGCCCCACGGCACATGGATTATCAAAGATCAATTTGGAAAAATGCTGTACGAAATTCCATTTGAAAAAGGAGTGATCAATGGCGTTGTTAAAGAATACGACACTAAATATCCGATGATCCATGAAGAATATTATTATTCGGATGAGGAATATTTATTGGATTCTATTCCAAGAAAGAAAACCCATTATTTATTTGCAACCAGCAACTATAAAAACGGTATGCCAAATGGTGTTTTCAATCAATACAATTGGCTCGGACAACAAACGAAACAAACCTTGTACCAAGATGGTTACCGAGAAGGAAAAGCGTTTGAGCGCAACAATCTTGCTTATACGAGTTTGAATTATGCAAATGGCGAGCTGGATGGATACATCCGAACCTATTTAACGTTGAAAGGACAAGATTCCCTGCTATTATTTGATTTGAATTTCCAAAATGGCTTGCTGCAAGGCGAATCCCGCTCTTACCATACCAATGGTAAATTGGCGAAAAAAGGATTTTTTCTGAACGGTGATCCAATAGATGATTACGAAGCTTTCGATACGCTTGGTTTCAAATACCATTATGTAAAATTCTTGTATTCTTTTCCAGTGGAAGAAAAAATTTGGGAAGAGAATCAATTGAGTGCGCGCTACCTTTTTGATTGGAGAGATTCCATTTATTTTGAATCCTCGGATATTACATCTACCCAAAGTCTGGACCGTATGCTCGTGGAATTGGGAATTGGTGGCGATTTCTACGAAAAACCCTATTATGGTCGCCCAAGCATGGTGGATAAAACCAGTATCGATTACCAAATCACAAAGTATTACCCGAACGATGTCGTCGCTCGCGATGGAAATGTTTTCAACGGAAAAAAAGTAGGTTGCTGGAAATATTTCAGCTACGATGGGGAGTTTTTATACGAAGTGGATTACGCCGATACCATTCTTACCATTACGGATTCTGTTCAGTTCAAATCGAAGGGCATTCTAACGGATTACGACGCAAAAGGACAAAAATTGAGCGAGAGTTATATTATCGAGAAATTCGAAAAGTACGATTGTTCCCATACAGACCATTATGAAATTCGCCAATTGAGAAC
>CAIYXD010000138.1 GCA_903930085.1 uncultured Flavobacteriia bacterium | reverse complement strand
GAATTGAAAACGGTGTGTGTTTAAATGAGATCCTAAGGTTAGGTTTTTGGAATCTAAACCCATCTGTCCATACTTAAAACCAATAGCTTCGCGCATTTCAGAATAAAAAAAGAGATTGCTGCATTCACTTAAAAGTGGGTGAACTAAAAAGTTTTCTGAAAGCGGTTGGTAAATATAGTAGCTATCGTAGTTGACCTCAAAATCTACCAAACGAAAGTCGGGATAACCGTCAAAATTAAAGTCAAACACATCCATTTTGTCAATCATTCGAGGGGAGTTAAGCTTTCCATCTATGCGCTGATTGTGCAGGATTTTACCATTTTTATCGTAAACAATCATGGTTTTACAGATGCAACCTTCACATTCCGGACACGTACTTGGTAGGTGATTCAATTCAAACCGAAAACCATTACTTTCTTGTACTTCTAGTGTTGAAAGAGAAATGGCATTTTCGGCTGTCTCCTGAGAAAACACAAGGTGCGTTCCAGAACTGAGGATCAAAACGATTAAATAAAAGTAGGCAGAAACTGTTTTTTTCATAGGGCTACAATTATGTATGGGTATTCATTCGTTTCCCGAAGTAATTCACCATTTTTACTGTAGAATTTCCAATAACATTCTTCGCCTTTTAGATCGTAAAAAGCTTCAAAGTATTTGGTGCCATTCTTATGTAAGGTGGATCTTGAAATCAATCTTCCCGTTAAATCATATAGGAGTATACCGTTTTTTTTCCAAAAACGCCATTGTTGGTTTCGATTCGCTTTTATTTCATAAATCCACTCGCCTACTTTATTTCCGTTTAAAACTAAACCCGAAGATTTAGTTGCGATTGGATCGTTCAGGTATTCGAAATATGCTGCACAACCTGAAAGGGTATCGTTTGTATAGGTAACTATTTGATAAATTCTACCACTTTGATCACGGTAAATCCATGTACCATTTTTTACGCCATTACGGTAATCTTGACCAATTTCATATGGATTTTTGTTTAAATCGTATTGCACCCAATTGTACTGGACGTTGTGGATGATGGTATCGGATTTTTTTTGCGCAAACAAGATTAAAACAAAAAAGTTTGCAAGTATATACGTTACTAATTTTCGCATTCTAAACCTTACTTTCCACATCCAATCGGAATATCCAAATTACTTGTTCCAAATTAAAAACCTGTAGCGGTTTCCTTCTGGATCCGCTAGAATATAGTTTCCTGGTGCGACGTCTAACTGCACCAAATTTTCGCCTGGCAAAAGCTTTTTCGAAACGACCAGTTGTCCTGTAGTGCTATAGATTTTAACTTCTATTTCCTTCACTATCGAAATATGCAGTACATCGTTCACATTAAAAATATCCCAGCTTGCTTGGTTTTCCACCACTCCTGCAGACTCTTCCAAAACAATCTTGGTGATTAAATCTAAGATAGTTGTGCAGGAATCGTCGTAAATTGCATAGTTCACCAAACCTCTTGTGATGTCGTCGTAACCATCGTATATTCCATTTTCAATGGTAGTGGAATCAGACGAACAAAAACAATTGGCATTTACTTGAAAGTTTTTATCCGTTGAATTCTCCAGGTTGTAAAGAACGTTGTTACATATTTGGTTATCCGCAATTTGTGCCGTCGTTGGATTGAAACCACGAATTTGCACGCCAATGTTATTTAAGTTTATGGTATTGTTCGTCAATACTGAATTTTCGCCAAGTTTTATGGCAATATTGTTGTTTGAGAATTGCGAATTTGAAATCACCGAAGAACCATTTTCATCTATTCCAACATCATTTCCTTCAAAGACACAATTTGATATTTGTAAATTTGACGTTTCAACAAATCCAAATGCATTGTTAATGAAACTACAGTTTTGGACACTCCCTGGACAACCGATTATATTATTGGTGTTTCCAGTAAATACACAATTGTTTAAATTGATATAATTAGACCAAGTTACGGAACAAAAATTCTGTATGAATTGACAATTAGTTGCTGCCATTGATCCATAGGATATTTGTGCAGCTTGACCAACCCCGTTTTTCTCGAAAACACAATTGGTATAATTCATATTGGCGTTGAACTGCAGTGCATAACTGTTATTCTTAAACCGAGAATTTGTAAATGCGTACGTTACTCCAGGTTCCACAATATCATTATAAATTCCATACCATGAATTATGTAATTCGATACGATCCAATTGACAGGTTCCGCCTTGGCTTCCTTTAATACTTATACCTTGCCAATTATAAAACCCGTCTGTTGTGTCACTGCTTGTGAATTTTATTTTGTTGGCATCGGTTCCCAATGCGATTAACGCACCTCTAATTTCTAAATAAATAAAATTTCCTGTATTAAAGGTATTATCTGCTGTAAAGATTATTTCGCAACCGGGTTCAATCGTTAGTGTTCTCCCTGGAAAAACGACAATGGATCCCGTAACTGTGTACGGACTTCCAGCTAAAGACCAAGTTGTATTTTGGTAAATTCCACCTGAAACGGAAGTTTGCGAGAAGAGTAAACCTGCATAAAAAAGAAAAAAGAATGCTATTACCTGTTTCATAATTTGATTATTTTTTGAGAAGAGCTAGCAGTAGAATTGGCTAAAAACCGCAAAAAGTAAATTCCTGAAGGAAGGTTGCGCAGGTCAAAGGTGTTTTTTGAACTCGCATAAATCGTAAAATCATTTCCCAGCAATGATTCTACATAAATGACCTGTATGTCTAAGTTATTTTTTACGACTAAATAATCAGCAACTGGGTTATTAAAGGAAAGATTTTCTAGAAGATTTTCCGATACTACACTTGTTTGCTCTTGAAATTTTCGAACAGTACCTAAAATCGATGTGCACGTTGTGTCATACAGAGAATAGTTGATCAGCCCTTTAGTTATATCATCGTAACCATCCAACAAATATTGCTCTATAGCAGCAGAATCGAGTCCGCAAAAACAATTGCTAAGGAGTGAATAATTCATATTCGTGTTGTTATTCACATTGAAAATGATATTGCTACAGATTTCATTGTTGTAAATCATAGGGCTGTCTTGCGCGGTTGAAACGTTTGAAATGAGTAATCCACCAATATTGTTATTAATTTGATTGTCGTGAATATCGGCATTAACGGTTGCCTCCAAAGCAAGTTCGTTGTACATAAATTGATTATTAAAAATCTCACATTTATACGCAGATTTAATCGCTGTTGTGTTATCGTTAAACAAGCAATTTTGAACCGTTCCTTTATTTGGGTAATTAAGAGCCAAAACATTGTTTGTGAATTGGCAATCAGTAATATAAATTGAGTCGTATACATTCGATACAAAGGTTAAACCAATCTGGTTATCTATAAAATT
>CAIYXD010000137.1 GCA_903930085.1 uncultured Flavobacteriia bacterium | reverse complement strand
GTAAACAGCATAGCCGATTACTTCCCCATCAAATTCCGAATACGGCGACCAATCTATGTAATTGATATTTCGAACAGCATCTTTTTGAATGGAAAGTAGGATGGTTTTAGCAACATTTGAAACAACTCCTGGTTTTCCACAACTGTCAATAATTCGGGCACGGTAGGAATAGCTAAAGTTGGCAACATCAACGTCGGTATCAACATAATTAAGCGTATTGGAACTAAGCGGAAGTTCTACCAAGGTCTCAAAAACACCATTTTTATTCATTTTTTCGAATACTATTCCTGTTACACCGCCCGAAAGATCAACCAAATGGCGCAATTCAACGGCATTATTCACGACAGTTGCAACTTTTAAGTAATGAAAATCTGGTTGTGTTGGCGCCACAATGCTCAAGCACGAGCGGTTGGAATAGGAAACAATTCCTTGGTCAGAAATGGCTTTTATAAAAAAGCAATAATCTTCCAGTCCAATTACCGAAGCAGTATACGTCGAATTGGTAGTGCTTCCAATGAGTTCCCAGTTTTGATTCGATACTTTCGCCCAAATTTCATACGATGCAACTGCATTCCAACCGATATATGGCGTCCAAACCAAATCTACTTCATAATCACAGATGTTTAAGGTTGTTTCTAAAAATTGTGTTGTGTGCACAAAGGCTTTTCCAGAGGTTTGAAAAGTTGGTGGTGAAGCTGGCGTATAACAAGAGTCAAATGCAGCAACGGAATACGTTAGCGCTCCTTGCGTAATATCTGGAGAATACGTATAGCTGGTAGATGAAATGCCCCAAGTCGTATCCAATTCCACCAAAAACCCATCGGAATCATAGGTGTAAATTACATATCCATAGGTGTCTTCTTGCGCATTTTCATTCCATTCCAACGTCACCGTATTGCTCAACGTATCTATGCTAACGGAAGTAATCACTGGAATATCCGGCGTGAGCATGTCCTCAAACGTATCGCCGGAGATATTGGAAGTAAAATCACACGGTGTATTTCCCAATACAATTTGATAGTTCAAGAATGCTTCGCAAATATCTATGGTATCCTTGTAAAAATTTGTCCCATAAGAAACGCTGTCCAAGAGTGTCCACGTTCCAGTCGGATATTCCCGATAAATATGGTAAAATGCATTCATGGAAGCAAGCGGAGTTGCCAAAGGATCGTTCCACTGCAAAACAGCTGTTCCATTGGTCGGATTGTTTAAATCCAAAAAGATATTGGAAATGGTATCGCTAAATCGGTTGGTATTTCCATTACAACCTGAAACAGCGGAAATGTAATAGTTGTATTGCTGCGTAACGCCTAAATCTGTCCACGATGTTGCTCCAATTGCCGGAAGTGTTGCCAACAAACCATTTTCCAAAGAGAAAACCTGGTAAGCAACGAATGTTCCGTTAGGATCTGTAACGGGTGTCCAATTAATCGTAACGTCTCCTGATGCATTTGCCTGAATACAATCTATTTGGGGTGCTTGAATCACACCTGGATTCACCAATTTAATCGTGACAGTTGCATAGGTAACCAGAGGAACCGGACAAAAATCATCCTGTGCTTTAAAAACAAATACATAGGTTGCGGTATCAAGAGCATTTCCTGCAGCACTAACTAAGTGATCGCAGGTTGTTTGCCAAAGTAGAGTAGTATTAACGTTAATGTTTCCTGAAATTATAGGTATTGGATTCAATGTCGCACATGGTGCGATAGCGCATCCAGTGGACATATTAAAATTGGTTCCAAACATC
>CAIYXD010000136.1 GCA_903930085.1 uncultured Flavobacteriia bacterium | reverse complement strand
CAACATTTGAACCTTAGAAAGGAAAATTAATGTTTGGAAACATCCTTGATTAGTTCAAAATAAATTTTCTCGTACATTGGTAAAATCTTCACAAGGTCGAATTCGTGCGACATTTCCAAAGCTTGGGTTTTAAATTTATGCAATGTTTCTGGATTTGTTAGTATTTCCAGCGCATTTTTTGCCATATCTTCAATATCTCCAACATCGGAAAGAAATCCTGTTATGCCGTGTTTGTTTACTTCCGGAATTCCGCCAGTATTAGAAGAAACTACTGGAACACCCACCGCCATCGCTTCCAATGCCGCTAAGCCAAAGCTTTCTGTTTCGGAAGGTAAAAGAAAAAGATCTGAAATTTCCAAAACGTGAGCGGTATCGCTGACTTTACCGAGAAAAATTACTTTTTCACACAATTTCAATTCGCGCACCAAACGCTCTGCGGCGTAACGTTCTGGGCCATCTCCTGCGAGTATTAATTTTGATGGTAATCGCTGGTTAACTTTTGCAAAAATCTGCACTACATCTTCCACCCGTTTGACTTTTCTGAAATTCGAAACATGGCATAAAATTCGTTCACCATCTTTGGCATATTTCTGTCTCACTTCCGCTGATGCGTTGCTTATTCCTATCGTCGGAGCAATAAAATTTGGAATAACGTGAATTTCTCTTGTGGTATTAAAATGCTTGTAGGTATCTCTTTTTAAACTTTCAGAAACTGCAGTAACCGCATCGGATTCATTGATGCAAAAAGTAATTACAGGCTCAAAAGAAGGATCTTTTCCAACCAATGTAATATCTGTTCCGTGCAACGTTGTAATATATGGAATTGTAATTCCTTGCGATTTTAAAATCTGTTTTGCCATGTATGCAGCAGAAGCGTGGGGAATCGCATAATGAACGTGCAACAAATCCAACTGTTCATATTTCACGACATCTACCATTTTACTGGTTAATTCCGTTTCATACGGCTGGTATTCGAACAACGGATAATCGCTTACTGCTACTTCGTGGTAAAAAATATTCTCTCTAAAACTTCCGAGTCGGACCGGCTGCGAATACGTTATAAAGTGAATCTGGTGGCCTTTTTTCGCTAACGCTTTTCCTAATTCTGTGCCAACTACGCCACTTCCGCCAAAAGTTGGATACAATACGATTCCTATTTTCATTTTAGTGTTTGACTTATTCGTTAGTATTTTGAGTCTGTTTTCTTGTTGAAACTGCTTTGTAAATTATTCCTTGTATTTCTGTTCGGATATTCATGTCGCGAATTTTCCAGTTTTCCTGATCCGGACACACCCGATTGGAGAGAAAAACGTAATTTATACCGTCTTTCGGATCTGCCCAGACAAACGTGCCAGTAAAACCGGAATGTCCAAAACTTTGCTGCGAAGCATCTGCATGACAAGGTCCTCCACCGCCCGGAGATGGTCTATCAAAACCGGCTCCACGCCTATTTCCAGAAAACTGCGCTTTGGTATATTCCGAAACGATATCTTCCTCAAGGTAAGAAACATTTCCATACGTTCCTTTGTTTAAAAAAAGTTGCATTAGTGCAGCTAAATCGGTTGCATTACTAAATAATCCTGCGTGACCACCAACGCCGCCAAGCATTGCTGCACCTGGGTCGTGCACAAATCCATGCACCAATTGCTTTCGAAAAACCTGGTCGTTTTCAGTTGGAACAATTTGACCCAGTGGAAAATGTTTTCTTGGTTCGTAGCGCATGTGCATTAATCCCATTGGTTTATACAACGCTGCTGTCAAATAATCCTGGAATTCCTTACCGGATTGTTTTTCAATGATTTTTCGGATGAAATAATACCCCAAATCGGAATATAGGTATTTTTTACTGCCTAATCCACTTGCTATAATTTGCTTGTAAAGCGTATCCTCAAAATCATTTCGAATCCAAACATTATTAGCAACTTGTTTTTCGAAACCTGATTTTTTTTCTTTTGAATAGATTTTTGGATTCAACTCACCACTTTTCAGTGTTCGTTTGTAAAATGGAATCCATGCCACCAAACCGGCCTGATGCGCCATCATATCTCGAATTGAGATGGAACCGAATTCTCCGAAACCGGTAACTTCGGGAATATAGTCACTTAGGTTTTTTGATAAGCTAAATTTCCCTTCCGACTGTAATTTCATTATTCCAGCGGTAGATCCAGCGATTTTTGAAACGGATGCGATATCGTAAATATCGTCGTTTTGAATGGAATCCTTGTCGTCAAAGGTTTGCGTTCCGAAACTTTTTCGATAGATTATTTTTCCTTCCACAGCTACAACAATTTGGCAACCGGGAAAAGCACCTTTTTTCACACCATTTTCTGCAACGCGATCAATTTCCGTAAGTTTTTCCGGATCAATTCCTAATTCCTCCGGTTGCGAATATTTCAATCTTCCTCCCCATTTAACTTGAACACCCGTTTCTCTTGGGAATAATTTACTCACTGTAACCGGCAATTTTCCATGTGCTGGAATTGCACCAAAAACAAGTTGCGCTGCAGCTTTTTGGGTGTATTTATTATTTTCATACGCAACAACAATACTGGCGAAATCGTCCAATTCCTTTTGGTTGAAATCTTGTCGCAGCAGCAATGGATTTCCGAAAAGAAGTAGAATCTTTTCTTTTTGAATAGGTAGCTTTGCTAAAAATTCTTTACACTTTCCCCCAAATCCAAAGTTGTTTTTAGAGCGCACGGTATTTGCATGCAAAGCGGTAATAATAACATCGAATTGAGAGGCTTTTTGCGGAAAATCTTTCAAGGCTTCTTCCGCAGAAAAATAATTAAAATGCTCTATTTTGGAAAATAAATCCGAGGCGTCTCGAAAATGAGAAGTAGTGTTGCCGATGGAAACCATAGCAATTTTCCGATCCAACCTTTGCAGTGGAATGCAACT
>CAIYXD010000135.1 GCA_903930085.1 uncultured Flavobacteriia bacterium | reverse complement strand
TCTCATAGAAAATAAGTAATTCCAATGAGCAACATAGACAAATCCAAACATGCAAAATAGGTTTCGCTTTTGCCACGTTTAGAGGTAAATAATAAAAAGAACAAAAAGAGAATTGAACTTATAAAAAAGACATTGTAACGCAAGTTTTCATTAAATACTGCGAAATAAATGAAATAAACAGCGATTAATCCCACCGAAAGAAACCGTGAGCCTTTTTCACCAAGTACCATTGGAAGCGTTTTTTGTGTGCTGGAATCTATTTGCATATCGCGTAAATCAAATGGAATGGTAAGCGCAAGGAAGAACAAAAAATAGCTAGAAACAGGACCTACAAGTGCTCGAAAGGAAATTCCTTCGTTCATACTTGGAAAAATAAATAATACAACAACCCAAACCAACGCAATTAATGGAGATTTTAAATAGGGAAGCTGCCGTAAACTTTTACCAAAGAACGGAATAACATACACTAAACTTAGCAAAACCATCGTTCCGAACAAGAGTAAAAGTGCAATTTTTCCTTTCCACAAAACAGTAAATAAAGCAAGACAGGTTAGAAGAGAAATGGACAATAAATAAAAGACAAAACCCTTATTGTTCAAAACCCACTCCAATAATGGCGTTCTAACATTTGAAAACGTTGCTTTGTAAATTCGATGGAAATTATAGACAAAAAGTACGGAGAAAAAATTGAAAACGCCATAGATCAACCAATTTCCAACACCTGCATCGTAAAGAAAACCTGCACTTAAAAATGCAGCGGACAAGCCGATAATACTATTGGAAAAAATCGCTGTTTGAAGGAAGGAAGAATTTTTCAAATTACTGGATTTCTGCTAAAACGCGTTCCACCGAAATTTGCTGTATGCACATGCAATTTTTCTTCTTTTTGCATTCGGGACAAGCTGGATCGTTCACCAAAACGGAAACATTTTTTCCAAGTGGTTGCCATCTTCCCGGGTGAATTGGTTTTCTAGGGGAAAAAAGTCCAACTGCTCGGATCCCGATAAATGCAGCGATGTGCAAAGGGCCCGTTGAACAAGCTACCAAATTTTCCACTTTTGAAAGGAAGCAAATAAGCTCTTGCAAACTTAGTTTGCCTGTTAAATCAATAATGCGCTCGTGCGATGGAAGTTCGGACTTAAAAAGACTTCCCTCCGCTTCTGTTCCAGTAAAAAAAACAGTATAACCTTTTCCTACGAGCTCAGTTGCCAGTTGAAAATAGTTCTCTATTGGCCATTCCAAAGCGCTTCCTTGTGATTTAGGATGCAAAACAACCATTTTGTTGTTCGCCGCTAAATACTCTTGCAAATAGCTTGGCAATGGAATTTCTGGTGCTTTGAATGCATCGGTCATCGCGCTTACTTCCTCCAGACTTGGAATAATACTTAATCCAAAAGGCTTTAACAGTTGAAAATTCAGCTGTGCTTCGTGGTACGTCGATTTCTTTCGGGTGAAGTTTAAACGGTGCGAACACGTCAACAAATGAAAACTTCGGTGGGAAGTTCCGATGCGCATTGGGATTTTCGCCTTTTTAGCTAAAGAAGCGATGTCTTTATTCGGGAATACATGGATAATTGCGTCTGCCCGTAATTCTTTAAACGCTTCTGTG
>CAIYXD010000134.1 GCA_903930085.1 uncultured Flavobacteriia bacterium | reverse complement strand
TATTTAGAAAAAAGATAATTAGGTGTAAAACACCTAATTATCTTTTTTCTTATCCTTCCCAAGAACAGTGTTTTAGTCTAAAAACGTTCCTGCCTTTTCACCAATTTCATTAGATTTTTTTGGTGTAACATGAGGTTGAAAACAGTTTTAGAATCTTTTATGAAAACTATAACGAATCCCGAATACATTAATCAATTCCTATTATACCGCCCTCTTTTGAAAGTAATCCCGGCAAATTGAATTAAAACATAGCTTTTTTAAATATGGGGGAAATGTGGGGAAACAAAAAAGCCAAACCATTGATTAATAATGATTTGATTGATATAGTTATGACTCCGATAAATTGAAGATCCATGTCAAAATTGTTCCTGACAAGGATTTGGTAAAGATTTTAGATTGGAGAGAATCCATCAAAAAACCAAGATAAAATGTGATTATATGAGCGAGACTGTGAAGCTGCACCGAAGGTAAATAGAAGGAAAATGAAGAAAAACAGAGTGGAGTGAACCGCTCTCGCTTTGTTTTATGACTCCGATAGGATTAAATATCCTTGCCGCATTCGTGCCTAACAAGCATAGAACCCCGAACCGCTCGCGCAGTTCTCGGTTTTTCATTCGCCAACATTTTTCAAAATATATTTTGAACACGCTGTAAAATGAAAAACCCCGACTTTTACAAGTCGGGGTTCCTTTTGTGACTCCGATAGGATTCAAACCTATAACCGCTGGAGCCGAAATCCAGTGCGCTATTCAATTGCGCCACGGAGCCTTTTTTTGGTGAGTGGTGCAAATCCCTTTTTTGGATGATTGCGCCACGGAGCCTTTTTTGGTGAGAAATTATACCTTCATTAAAAGCAAGGATTTTCTCCATCCTTCTCAAACGATTAAACCTTCATCTGAGGTGCAAATGTACGACCAACTGCACAAAAGACCAAATAGATTGTTGAATTAGTTGTGAAATCGTTTAGATTCAAATAAATTTGACAATCGTTCGTTACAAACACGACAAATAAAAAAACATGCGGTTTATCCTTTTTTTAATGCTCTCGTATACTGCCACTGGACAAATTGGTACTGGACAATGGCGCCTTCATGTTCCCGCGCGCAAAGCAATCGATATTGTTGCAGGAAACGGTTTAGTGTATACCGCTTTCGAAAATGGTTTGCTGGAATATGATCCGATTGCCAATGAAACCAGCACGCTAAATGCCGTAAATGGCTTGTCGGATATTAACTTGACCTGCTTAACTTTTGATGCTTCCAGAAAAACTCTGTATATCGGATACGAAAACGGAAATCTAGATAAATTACAAGACAATAGAATTACCAATATCCCGGCAATCAAATTAGCGCAAATTCCAGGATCTAAAAAAATCAACAAAATTGTTAGTTATGGCAATTTTATCTATCTGGCAACCGGATTTTCAATTGTCAAGATTGATCCCATAAAAGACGAGGTGAAAGACACGTGGTATCCGACGAATGGCAACGATCCAATTTTAGATTTGGCATTCAAGAACGATACTATTTTCGCGCTTACAGCAACACGCATGTTTGCAGGAAATATTGGAAATTTTGCTTTAGCAGACCCAAGTGAATGGCTAGTGGATAGCAGATTGGCGACCT
>CAIYXD010000133.1 GCA_903930085.1 uncultured Flavobacteriia bacterium | reverse complement strand
TCACATTCGCCTGGTTAACCCAGCCAACAAAAGAAATATCGATATTATCGTTGTTGGAACGGGATTAGCAGGTGGCGCAGCTTCGGCTTCCTTGGCTGAATTAGGCTATAACGTTAAAGCATTTTGTTTTCAAGATTCACCTAGACGTGCGCATTCAATTGCAGCGCAAGGTGGAATCAATGCAGCAAAAAACTACCAAGGAGATGGTGACTCGATTTTTAGATTGTTTTACGATACAATCAAAGGTGGCGATTACCGCGCTCGTGAGGCAAACGTGCACCGTTTAGCGGAAGTTTCTGTAAATATTATTGACCAATGTGTTGCGCAAGGGGTTCCTTTTGCACGCGAATATGGTGGATTATTGGATAACCGTTCGTTTGGTGGCGCACAGGTTTCCAGAACGTTCTATGCAAAAGGACAAACTGGTCAGCAACTTCTATTAGGTGCTTATTCAGCAATGTCTCGGCAAATTGGAAAAGGCAAAATCAAAATGTACAGCCGCCACGAAATGCAGAATTTGGTTATCGTAGATGGCAAAGCACGTGGAATTATTGCGCGAAATATTGTAACTGGTGGCCTAGAACGCTTCTCTGCTCATGCAGTAGTAATTGCTTCCGGTGGATATGGAAATGTATTTTTCTTATCTACAAATGCAATGGGCTCCAACGTAACTGCAGCTTGGAGAATCCACAGAAAAGGGGCGTTCTTTGCAAATCCTTGCTACACGCAAATTCATCCTACGTGTATTCCTGTTTCGGGAGATCACCAATCGAAACTAACGTTGATGTCGGAATCATTGAGAAACGATGGTAGAATTTGGGTTCCTAAAAACTTAGAAGATGCGCAAGCAATCCGAGAAGGAAGAATGAAAGCTACTGATTTAAAGGAAGAAGATAGAGATTATTATTTGGAAAGAAGGTATCCTGCGTTTGGAAATTTAGTGCCACGGGATGTTGCTTCACGCGCAGCGAAAGAAAGATGTGACGCCGGTTTTGGTGTTAATGCAACTGGAGAAGCTGTTTACTTGGACTTTGCTACTTCTATCGAACGTTATGGCCGAGAAAAAGCAATGACTTCAAACATGGTAAATGCGTCAGAAAAAACTATTTTAGAATTAGGTCGTGAGGTTGTAAAAGCAAAATACGGCAACCTATTTCAAATGTATTATAAAATCGTGGATGATAATCCATACGATATGCCAATGATGATTTATCCTGCAGTTCATTATACAATGGGCGGTGTTTGGGTGGATTACAACCTGATGACAACAATTCCTGGTTGTTATGCAACTGGTGAAGCAAACTTCTCTGATCACGGTGCAAATCGTTTGGGAGCTTCTGCACTCATGCAAGGTTTAGCAGATGGTTATTTTGTTTTACCATATACCATTGCAGATTATTTGGCAGACGATATTAGAACTGGTGCCATTTCAATAGAACTTCCTGAATTTGGAACTGCTGAAAGTGAAGTAAAAGAACGCAACGCTAGCTTACTGGGTATCCAAGGCGGAAAAACGGTTGACCACTTCCACAGAAGACTTGGTAAAGTAATGTGGGATAAGGTTGGAATGTCCCGTGATGAAGAAGGATTGAAATGGGCTGTTGCAGAAATACAAAAAATTCGTTCAGAATTCTACTCCAATGTTAGAATACCAGGAACCGCGGATGAATTTAATCCAGAATTGGATAAAGCAAATCGCGTAGCCGACTTCTTGGAACTTGGAGAATTAATGGCAATTGACGCGCTAAACAGAACGGAATCTTGTGGTGGACACTTTAGAGAGGAATCACAAACACCAGATGGTGAGGCAAAACGAAACGACACCGATTTCGCTTATGTTGCGGCTTGGGAATACAGTGGTAATGTTTCAGAACCAACGCTCCACAAAGAAGAACTGGTTTTTGAGAATATCAAATTAGTAGAACGAAATTATAAATGATAATTATCCTCTAAGCAGGAATTTCAAATAAAATTACAAAAGATGAAATTAACATTAAAAATCTGGAGACAAAAAAGTCCAAACGACAAAGGTCAAATGGTTACGTATCCTGTTGATAATATCAGCGGCGACATGTCCTTTTTAGAAATGTTGGACGTTTTGAACGAACAATTAATTGAAACTGGAGACAGCCCAATTGCTTTCGATCACGATTGTAGAGAAGGAATTTGCGGAAGTTGTTCCCTTTACATCAATGGGGAAGCACACGGACCAGATCGAGCAGTAACGACGTGCCAATTGCACATGCGTAAATTCAACGATGGAGAAACAATATACATCGAACCTTGGCGCGCAAAAGCATTCCCAGTAATAAAGGATTTAGTTGTAGACCGCAGCGCATTCGACAGGATTATGGCAGCTGGTGGTTTCATTTCCGTAAACACTTCTGGAAATACAATCGACGCAAATACAATTCCAATTCCAAAACAGGATGCAGATGCAGCTTTTGAAGCAGCAACATGCATTGGATGCGGTGCTTGTGTAGCAACGTGTAAAAACTCCTCCGCAATGCTATTTGTTTCGGCAAAAGTTTCTCAATTATCCTTACTGCCACAAGGAAAAGTAGAAGCGAAAGAACGTGTTTTAAACATGGTGAACCGCATGGATGAAGAAGGATTTGGAAATTGTACAAACACAGGTGCTTGCGAAGTGGAATGTCCGAAAGAAATTTCGCTAGAAAACATCGCACGCATGAACAGAGAATATTTTAAAGCGGCGCTTTCAGCAGAGTAAACGCAAAAAAAATACTTGAATAAGAAAGCGGTTAATTATAAAATTAACCGCTTTTTGCTTTCTATATAAATGCTTTTTCTGAAAAAAAACACCGCAAAATTAAGGAAGAATAAATTTTATGTTAATTTAGAGGTTGCTAAAAGCATTTTTAATCACACTAATAATTTTAACTTATGAAAAAACTTTTATTCACTATTGCTGTTTTTGGGTCGGGATTTATGGCTCAATCACAAGTAATTTGCGCGGTTCAAGCTCCTGCTGGGATTGCCGGAAATTACGAATTTACTTGGGCGGATCCTGCGGGCGGCGACTGGGGAACACCTGATTTTCTTATTCCAGGCACATTTGTTGTTGATACATTGATGATGGTAAATGACGGTGCCACTGGTTTAAATGCACAAGGAAACCCTATTTCAGCAGAAGGCTGTGGCGCTTTACTAAATAATTTAACAGGTAAAATTGCGGTTATTTACCGTAATACGTGTGAGTTTGGTTTAAAAGCTAAAAACGCGCAAGATGCAGGTGCTGTAGGTGTTATTATCGTTAACCGCGAACCAGGCGTTATCGCAATGGGTGGTGGTGCAGATGGCGTAAATGTTACAATTCCTGTAGCATTTGTATCAGACGCAACTGGTGCTCTTATGATTACACAAATGGCAAATGGTCCTGTAGTTGTATTTCTTGGTAACAAAACAGGATTATTTAACAACGATGGTGGTTTAACGAAAGGAACATCCTTAATTTCTAAATCATCTGGTGTTGTTTCGCAACTTGCGGCAGATGGTACTGAGTTCAATTTTGCAATTGGTACACGCGTATACAATTATGGAATTGATGACCAACCAAATGCAACCGTAACAGCAACCATAACAGATCCAACTGGAGCAACTGTTTATTCAAATACGGTAGGTCCAATTGCAATT
>CAIYXD010000132.1 GCA_903930085.1 uncultured Flavobacteriia bacterium | reverse complement strand
TTTAAGTTAATCAATTGAACCGAATCCGACATCGAAACAGGTTTTTCGGTGGATCCGCCGCCTAAAAGTTGTCCCATTAAAAATGGAAAAATCAATCCTGCTGAAGTGGAAAGTATCAGAAAAAGCCAACCAATAAAATACGCGCCACGGTAAGGCTTTAAATAGGTAAGCAATCCTTTTGCTTTCTGGATGCTTTCTTTCGTAAGTTTGACTTTTTTTGTTTTTTCTTTTTTAGGTCTCAACATGCTGGTGGAATGTTTTGTGTTTTGAATGTGTCTGTTCGTGTACAAAAATAGGCTTCACAAACCATTTATAATTCTTTTTTATATTTTTTATTTGAAAGCGTTTGATTTATTGAAAATTAATTTATCTTTGCATTCCGAATTTTGACAAAAGCATAAAGAATATAGATCATGAAAAGAACGTTTCAACCATCAGTAAGAAAGAGAAGAAACAAGCACGGTTTTAGAAGCCGTATGGCAACTAAGAACGGACGTCGTGTACTAGCTGCGCGTCGACGTAAAGGAAGAAAAAGACTTACTGTCTCTGACGAGCCAATGCACAAGCGTTAATTAACTGGCGTTTGATAAAATATCCAAACCGGTGTTCGAAAGATGCCGGTTTTTTTTGTTTACAAGATTTTCAACTTGTTTTAGTAGGATTTTACCAAATTTTCGGTTTAATTATTTTTAAAGTTCAGTGTAGAATACCAACTATTTGACTAACTTAAGGTAGAAATTAAAAAAACGATAACCTTTTATGTTAGTAAAAACCTACAGTAGTACCGTTTTCGGTATAGATGCTACAACCATTACAATTGAAGTGAATTTAGGAATGGGCGTAAATTTCTTTTTGGTTGGACTACCCGATAATGCGGTCAAAGAAAGCCAACAACGAATAAAAGCAGCATTCAAGAATAACGACCTCAAATTTCCAGGGAAAGAAATCACGGTGAATATGGCGCCTGCGGATATACGCAAAGAAGGATCTGTATTCGATTTACCAATTGCTATTGGCGTTTTAGCAGTTAGCGAGCAAGTGAACACAGAAAAATTAGCGGAATACATCTTAGTTGGTGAAATGTCTCTTGACGGAAATTTAAATCCGCTAAAGGGAATCTTGCCAATTGCCCTGCAAGCAAAAAAAGAAGGATTCAAAGGATTAATCGTTCCGGTTGCAAACGCGAGAGAAGCAGCAGTTGTAGATGGTTTGGATGTTTTGGGCGTAAATAATTTAATGGAAGTCGTGCGTTTTTTGAATGGCGTAGATGAAATCGAACCTGCAAAAGTGAATATCGTCCAGGAATTTCAGCGCATGGTGGATGAATTGGAAGTGGATTTCAAGGATGTGAAAGGCCAAATGAATATAAAAAGGGCTTTTGAAATTGCGGCTGCGGGTGGTCACAACGTAATTCTCATCGGTCCTCCTGGCGCAGGAAAATCTATGCTCGCAAAGAGATTATCTACAATTCTGCCGCCAATGAGTTTGGAGGAAGCATTGGAAACAACCAAGATTCATAGCGTAGCAGGAAAAATTCGCGGCGAAAAAGGATTAATCACGCAACGCCCGTTCAGAAAACCACACCATACAATTTCGGATGTTGCACTTGTTGGTGGCGGGAGCTATCCGCAACCGGGCGAAATTTCCCTTGCGCACAATGGTGTTTTGTTTTTGGATGAATTACCGGAATACAAACGAACGGTTTTGGAAGTCATGCGCCAGCCGCTCGAAGATCGTTATGTTACGATTTCTCGTGCGAAATTTTCGGTGGATTATCCAGCGGGTTTTATGCTAGTTGCAGCAATGAATCCTTGTCCGTGTGGGTATTATAACCATCCGGACAAAGAATGTGTTTGCGGACCTGGAGTGGTGCAGCGCTACTTAAATAAAATTTCTGGTCCTTTGCTGGATCGAATCGATTTGCATGTGGAAGTAACGCCGGTTTCTTTTGATGAGTTAACGAATGATATTCCAATTGAAGGAAGCCGTGAAATTCGAAAACGGGTTGAGGCAACGCGACATTTACAGCAAAGTCGATACGGATTAAGGAGTGGGATTCACTGCAATGCACAAATGTCACAGAACGATTTGAATGAATTTTGTAAAATTGACGAAGCGGGAACGCAAATTTTGAAAGTTGCAATGGATCGAATGGGATTATCTGCAAGAGCGTATGATCGTATTTTGAAGGTCGCCCGAACAATTGCGGATATAGAAAACCAAGATTCTATCCTTCCAAATCATTTGGCGGAAGCGATTCAATTTCGAAGCTTGGACAGAGAAGGCTGGGCGGGTTGATTCATTTCAAAAACCAAATAAAAATAAATTATAACAACTGCGTAATTATTATTTCTTAATTTGGGAAAAAATTTCAAATTGGGAAAGTCTCAAATTTTTATCGTAGAGGATGATTCGCTGTATTCAAAAATGTTGAACCATAAGTTGTCAATGGATACGGAATTGGAGATTAGCATATTTAATGACGGAGAATCTTTCTTGAAAAAACTGCACTTGAAGCCAAATGTGGTAACCTTGGATATTAGACTGCCGGACATTTCTGGATTGGACTTATTGAAAAAAATTAAAAAAGATTATCCTACTATTCAGGTAATCGTGCTTTCTGGTCAGGATGATTTGGCTAAAGCTGTTGAAATAATTCAATTTGGTGCCTACGATTATATTTTGAAGGATTCTCATTCCATGGAAAAAATATGGCATGCAGTGCACCAAGCAAATGAAAAACGAGAATTACACGATGAAATAGAATTTTTAGCCACTGAAATTTCGGCTAAATATACGTTTCGAAAATACATCAAAGGTACTAGTGCACCAATGCAAAGTGTGTTTTCGCTTTTGGAGAAATCTTCCCGCGCAAATATTACCGTGACAATTAATGGCGAAACAGGAACAGGAAAAGAATTGGCAGCAAAAGCGATTCATTTTAATTCGGACAGAATGAAAAAACCTTTTGTTGCAATAAATGTTGCTGCTATTCCCAAAGAATTGATTGAGAGCGAATTGTTTGGTTACGAGAAAGGTGCTTTCACCGGAGCGGACCAAGCACGAGCAGGTAAATTTGAAGAAGCAAACAATGGAACCGTTTTTTTGGATGAAATTGGAGAAATGAGCCTCAGTATGCAATCAAAATTACTGCGCGCACTGCAAGAACGTGAAGTAATCCGTTTAGGTTCTAATAAAGTAATTCCGATAAATGTGCGCATCATTGTTGCAACACACAGGGATTTGCTTCAAGAGGTTAAAGAAGGTAGATTTAGAGAAGATCTTTATTATAGGTTGCTGGGAATCCGATTGGAACTTCCGCCTTTGAAAGAACGTGGAAACGATATCGTTTTGTTGGCAAAAAGTTTCGTTTCTGAGTTTTGTAAAGAAAACAAGTTACCAAACAAAGATTTCTCGCAAGATGCCTTGGTAAAATTAATGCATTATTAGTTTCCCGGTAATGTACGTGAATTAAAAGCTATTGTTGAGGTAGCTATTGTAATGAGCGATAACACTATTTTAGATGCAGACGATATTTTATTTAACAAGCGATTGGACGTCGATGATTTTATCGAGGAAGAACTAACGTTGGAAGAATACAATGGCAAAATAATAAAAGGTTATTTGCTAAAGCACCATAATAATGTTGCAAAAGTATCCGAGAAACTCCAAATTGGAAAATCAACAATTTAC
>CAIYXD010000131.1 GCA_903930085.1 uncultured Flavobacteriia bacterium | reverse complement strand
CACGAAGCCAAACAGCTCAAAGAAGTATTGGTCAGCTGGGGAATTCCTCAAAGCGCAATTATTACAGAAGAAATTTCCAGAAATACCCATGAAAATGCCGTGGAAACAAAAAAGATACTCGATCGTTCCTACCCGCATCTGAAAGATTTTTTATTGATAACATCGGGAACACACATGCGCCGCGCAAAAGGATGTTTTGAAAAAGTAAATTTAAATTGTGAAACATTTTCTACGGATTTATATACAGGTCCAAGACAAACCTATTATTGGGATCAATACATCGTGCCTAATTTAAGTACTTTCGAAAATTGGAACACCTTATTCAAAGAATGGATTGGTTATTTAACGTATGTTTTAGTCGGTTACATTTGAAACAAGAACTCCCCATTTCTAATGGCCATCTAACATTTTTAGAAGGTTTTTACACCACGGTTGAAGCGGATGAACTATATACGCAATTATTGGAATCTTTGGAATGGAAACAAGGAACAATTCAATTGTTTGGAAAAACGCATTCTACCCCGCGATTGGAAGCTTTCTACGCTGAAAAAAACGTGAACTATAGTTATTCTGGTCAACAACTAGAAAATCATGCCTTCACACCGCTTCTGTTAAAAATTAAGGAAAAAATTGAAATCGAAACTTCATATTCTTTTAATTCCGTTTTGGTGAATTATTACCGGGATGGAAACGATAGCAATGGCTGGCATGCGGATAACGAAAAAGAATTAGGCGAAAATCCAATGATTGCGTCGCTTAGTTTTGGTACCAACCGACGATTTGACCTTAAACACATTTCCAAAGCAGAAAAACTTTCTATCCAATTAAACTCTGGAAGTTTACTGATAATGGGCGGAGCAACGCAGCATTTTTGGAAACACCAAATTGCTAAAAGCAAAAAAATCACCACTGGCAGGATAAATCTTACGTTCCGAACAATTCGATAAAATCGCTTTTTCTTGGAAAATTAATTTATCATTTCTGAATTAAATTTGATCAAAAAAAGTTAAATAATTAGATGGTATATTTCCATTAAAAAACTTTTTCTGCTTATATTTAAGTAAAAAAACATGTTCCTATCTTTTTCCGCAGCAGTAAAATGCATTAAATCGAATGATGCTATTTTCATACATTCTGCCGCCGCAGCTCCACAAAAGTTAATTAATGCGATGACGGAGCGTTATAAAGAACTTAAAAACGTAAGCATTTACTCCCTTCACACCGAAGGTTCTGCGCCTTATGCAGCAAAGGAAATGGAACATTCTTTTCTCTTAAAACCGTTTTTTATTGGCGAGAATATTCGCGAAAACATTCAAGCAAAACGCGGAAGTTATATTCCTGTTTTTTTAAGCGAGGTACCTGCCTTATTTCGCGATGGAATTATTCCACTGGATGTTGCTTTAATTTCTGTTTCACCGCCAGACGAACATGGATTCTGTTCCCTTGGTTCATCGGTGGATATTTCACTTGCGGCAGTGCAAACTGCAAAAATTGTTATCGCTCAAATTAACCGATATATTCCAAGGACACATGGAGATGGTTTTATTCATATTTCCAATATTCATATTGCAACAGAAGGACACGAGCCGCTGCCCGTTTTAGAGGAGCGCGAAACAACGAAAATTGAGCAAAAAATAGGAAAAAACGTTGCGAAACTAATAGAAAATGGTGCGACGCTTCAAATGGGAATTGGCGCTATTCCAAATGCCGTTTTAGCATGTTTAACGAAGCATAAAAACCTAGGCATCCACTCGGAAATGTTTTCCGATGGTATTCTTCCACTAGTGAAAATCGGTGTAATCAATGGCGCAAACAAAACGGAACACCAACATCAGATTGTTGGTTCTTTCGTGATTGGAACGCAGAAAATATTTGATTTTATTGATGAAAATCCAATGGTGAAAATGT
>CAIYXD010000130.1 GCA_903930085.1 uncultured Flavobacteriia bacterium | reverse complement strand
AGATTTCAAGCAATTAACCTTCACTTTAACAAACCGACCTTTTAGGTCAATATTTTGTTCGAAAGCATTTTTCATACCCGCTTTTTTTGCGTTGGCACTTTGAGAAGCTATAAATTGCTGTGGATTTAGATTTTTCCATTTATTCTTGTTTTTAGAAACAGAAATTTGAATCGATTCCGGTGAATGGATCCACGAACCATCGTCTTGCAGGAAATTCAGTAAAATTTTTTCAATTTTAACTTTTTTCGTGAGATCGACAATGAACTCGATTTGCGTTGTATCGTATCCAAGCCATTCGTTTCCTTTCCAAGGCGTTGCGCCGATAACACCATCCACAAGTGTGAGCGCCCCATCTCCCTTATATTGCTCAGCAGGATGCGTGATCAGTTCAATTGGAAGTCCGATTGCAGGATGGATTTTAAGTTCAAACAACGCTGGATCAGGCGCATTTTTGGAAGTCAATTTATAGTTGAACGTCTGAATTTGATTGTCTTTGGAACGTTGTACTATAATCGTGTCGTTTTGCGTGATGTAGGAACTTTCTGAAAATTGGTTGTCCTTCTCATTTGTTTGCGTTTCCAATTGAAAAGCATCTTCCTTAGCAGCACCTTTAAATTGCAGTTTCAAGCCGCTTTTATTTTTAAAAATAGTTAACTGGGAATAAAACAAGGCATTTGAATAATTTACGTTGTAGCGTTTCAAATACGTTAAATGGTAATCCACGAAAGATTTTTTAAACGTTTCGAATTGCGGTTTTTGCTTGCACCAAAGCACTTGTGCCAAAGCCAATGCTCGTGGATATGTCATGTATTCCAGTTGCGCCATTGTTGGAATATACTCTGTCCATAAATTTGCCTGGCCACCGAGAATAAAAAACGCTTGTTGCTCGGAGAAACCTGGTGGAATCGGATTAAATGAGTAAACTTTTTCGAGAGGTGTAAAACCACCAATTGCGGTAGGTTCGTTTGGGTTTTTACTTTGGTAATGATCGAAATAGCAATGAGAGCCGGGACTCATCACCGCAAAATGTTTTTGTTTTGCCGCTTCTATTCCGCCTTCAAAACCACGCCACGACATCACCGCAGCATTTGGCGAGAGTCCACCTTCCAATATTTCGTCCCAACCAATCAGTTTTCGACCTTTAGAAGTTAGAAACTCATCTATTTCTTGGATAAAAAAGCTTTGTAATTCGTGTACATCCTTCAAACCATTTTCCCGAATTACTTTTTGGCATCTCGGACACGATTTCCAGCGTGTTTTTGGTGCTTCATCGCCGCCAATGTGGATATATTCCGACGGGAAAAGGGTTAATACTTCCGTTAATACATCTTTTAAAAAATCGATACTTTCCTCTTTTGCGCAGAATATTTCTTCAAAAACGCCCCATAAACCAGGCACTTCCAACTGTTTCCCAGTACACGAATACTGCGGATATGCTGCCAAAGCGGCTCTACTGTGTCCGGGCATTTCAATCTCAGGAACCACCGTAATGAATCGATTACTTGCATATGCAACTACTTCTTTAATTTGCTCTTGCGTATAGAAACCACCATATCTTTCCACAGAATACGTTCTTGGTGTTGCGGAATAATGACCATTTACGGT
Source organism: uncultured Flavobacteriia bacterium (assembly GCA_903930085.1). GTDB lineage: Bacteria > Bacteroidota > Bacteroidia > Flavobacteriales_D > Crocinitomicaceae > M0103. The sequence continues at coordinate 888 of CAIYXD010000130.1, read as the reverse complement.
GCTGTCGCGCCACGCACCAATTTCAGTCAGTTTCGGATATTTTTTAATTTCTATTCTCCAACCCTGATCATCGGTCAGGTGCCAATGAAAGGTATTAAATTTATACAAAGCCATTAAATCGATGAAGCGTTTCACTTCCTCCACGGAGAAAAAATGGCGACTCACATCCAAATGTAATCCGCGCCATTGGAAATTTGGATAATCCTGGACAAAAGCCTTCGTGAAATAATACGACTCCTTTTCCCCTTCAATAAGCTGTAAAAGAGAGTTTACAGCATAGAAACAGCTTGCAGGCGAGCTATATTGAATAAGAATTTCATCCTGTATAGTGATGGAATAAAAATCGGGAGGCGTATTCGCAATTTTTTTGAACATCAAATCTCTACCAGAAGTGGAAACAACTGTTTGAATCGAATAAATATCCACCAATTTTTGAACTAAAAAATCTTTTATTTCAGCGGGTAAATTATCACTATTAATAGAAAATTGATTACCAATAGACATTTTACCAACTCCAATTTTATACACAACTGGAGAAGGAATAATCGGCGATTGGCCAAAGCTAAAACACCCTGTTAACCAGCAAATAAGCAAAAGTAAAACGCTTTTTTTCATATGATGAAGATAAAGAAAAAATTAGCAGGTCAAATTAACAATCTTACTATTATAGAGTCTTATTTAAATTACATGTTGCGTCGATACTGCCCACCAACTTCAAACAAAGCCTCGGTAATTTGTCCGAGGGAGGAATATTTGCATGTTTCCATCAATTGTTCAAACATATTTTGATTTTTAATCGCTGCTTCCTGCACTTTACGAATTCCCTCTTTTGCTATCTCTGCATTGCCTTTCTGTAAATTAGCCAGCATTCCAATTTGGTATTCTTTT
>CAIYXD010000129.1 GCA_903930085.1 uncultured Flavobacteriia bacterium | reverse complement strand
TTGGACAAGGTGCTTTTCATGACAACCGGACAACAAAACCGTTTAAATTCCGAATTATCTTGGAATCAAAATGGGACAAACAATTCCTTAATTATTTGGGAAACCAACATTGAAAGTTTCAATAATCTTAATTTCAGACTTCGTCCATCCTATTTCAGTATCAATGAGCAGCGCTGGGAAATTGAAAAGGAATCCTTCCTTTCGCTCGAAGAGAATAAAATTGAAATAGAAAAATTCAAAGTACAGCGCAACAATCAATTCGCTGCAATTGACGGTTTAATCTCTCGAAATGACGCTGATAAATTAAATTTCATCATCAACGAAATCGATTTAGAAGAATTGGGTTCCTTAATCGGTTCAGATGTTAAAATGGATGGCAAAATGAATGCTTGGGGCTTTCTTTCTAATCCTTATTCCAATTTTTTATACGTTGGCGATGCAACACTTAAAAACCTACACTTGAACAACCAGGAAGTTGGTGATATTTATTTGCAGTCCCAATGGAATCGTGGAAATCAAAGTGTTGGTTTGACGGGTGAACTTCTTTACCGCGGCAACCAAACATTTGACTTTGAGGGAAGCTATTTTACGGATAGAAAAGAAGATAATTTGGATTTTAACCTGGTTTTCGACCAAACAGATTTAAAATTTACAAATGCCTTTATGGATCCTGACGTTGTGAATAATATCAAAGGATTATTAGATGGAAGACTAAAAGTTACAGGTTCTCCAGAATTCCCTAAGTTGGAAGGCGATGTGGAACTTATTGGTGGAAATGCAAAAATAGAAGTGTTGGGCGTGAATTTCGGATTGGACGGGAAGATTTCTGCGGATGAATACGGCTTTTACATTGACAATATGCCAGTAACCGATGAAGAAGGAAATAGCGGAATGATGGTAGGATCAATTTACCACAACAAATTTAAAGATTGGAATTTTGACTTACAATTTGACTTGGAAAACAGTCTTTCCTCCTATCAATCGCCATTATTTAGCACAGGATATAAAAACACCGAAAAATTTCTTGTGTTGAATACAAAATATAAAGAAGGAGAATATTACAATGGAAGAGCGTTTGTAACTGGGTCTGCCAATATATTTGGATACGCAGACAATGTTGAAATAACCGTTGACTTGCAAACAAAAAAAGGGACAAATATTAATTTCCCAATGTACGGAGCAGGCGAATTATCCGAGGAAGAAAGTTTCATTTCCTTCAAGAAAAAAGGAGAAGATCAATATACCTTGGAACCTGCAAAAATTGACTTTACAGGAGTGGATTTAAACCTTAATTTCCGTGTAACACCAGAAGCAAAATTGAAGATCATTTTCAACGAGCAATTGGGCGACGAAATTACCGCTTCAGGAAGTGGAAATATTTCCATTAAACTCGATAATCTTGGAGATTTGACGATGGATGGAACCTACCGCGTAAAAGAAGGAATGTACAACTTTGCCATGGGTCCAATTAAGCAACCTTTCCATATCCAAGAAGGCGGAGCGATTACTTGGACTGGCGATCCATACACTGCAACCTTGGATCTTAAAACCTATTACGAAGTTAATGCCAATTTATCTGAAATATCGCCAGACAAACTACAAGGAAATGGCACGGGAACAAATCAGAAAGTATTGTGCTATTTAGGTTTAACAGAGTCGTTGATGAAACCAACAATTGCATTTGATATAAAAGTACCAAAAGCGGACGAATCCGGAAAAGCACTTCTAGCAAGAATAACTGGCGAAGAAGACGAATTGAACCGACAATTTTTCTCCTTATTATTGTGGAAACGATTCCAACCCTTAAAAGGAAGTACTTCCGTTGGTGGTTCCGCCGCAATGGATCTGGTTTCCAACCAAATTAATTCCATGCTTTCTCAAGTGTCCAAAGATTATAAATTAAATGTGAACTTAGATGCAGATAATCTAACAGGTGAAAATACCATGGCGCTTGGTGTTTCTAAAGGATTTTTGGATGACCGACTAATTTTCACAGGTAGTTTTGGCGTAGAAAAATATGCGGAAAGCAGCCAACAAACCCAAAGTGCATTCATTGGAGATGTAAGCTTAGAATATTTACTTAACGAAAACGGAACGGTGCGGATAACCGTCTTCAATGAATCGAACGATTATTCCATTATTCAGGATAAAAACCTCGGGCTGTTCACCCAAGGAGCAGGTTTACATTACCAGGAGAACTTTAATGATTTTGATAACTTTAAATTCGCACAATACTTTTTGGATGTCTTCCGGAAAAGAGAAACTAAAAAATTTCCCGTTAAACGTAAAAAACGTCAAACGCCTGTTCCACCGAAAAAAGAAGTCGTTCTTCCCATGTAATATAAAGGAATTTCACTTTGAATCTTTGCGCACTAGTTATTATAGTCGAAAATAAAATCAATTCTGTATTTTTACACCTTCAAATACCAACAGAACGTTAGCTCTTTATGAAAAAAGTATTAATTGCCAACCGAGGAGAAATTGCACGCCGTGTAATACGAACACTTAAAAAAATGAACATTGCTAGTGTTGCAATATATTCGGATGCCGATCGAAATGCACCGCATGTTTTGGAAGCAGACGAAGCAGTTTATGTTGGTGAAAGTCCTTCGTCGGAGAGTTATCTGAAGCAAGATCTAATTTTAAAACACTGCAAAGAACTAAGTGTCGATGCCATTCATCCGGGTTATGGATTCTTATCTGAAAATGCAACTTTTGCCAGAAAAGTAAAAGAAGCGGGAATGAAACTGATTGGACCTTCCCCAGATTCAATGGATCTTATGGGAGATAAATTATGTGCGAAACAAGCTGTAAAATCTTATAATGTTCCATTAGTTCCAGGTGTGGATGAAGCGATTACGAATGTAGATGCAGCAATATTGATTGCAGAAGAAATTGGTTACCCAATCTTAATCAAAGCTTCTGCCGGAGGCGGTGGAAAGGGAATGCGATTAGTTGAAAGATCTTCTGATTTTGCAGAACAAATGCGGATGGCGCAAAACGAGGCGCGGTCTTCCTTTGGCGACGATGCTGTATTTATTGAGAAATTCGTAACGAAACCAAGACACATTGAAATTCAGGTTTTCTCCGATAGTTTGGGCAATTCTGTTTATTTATTTGAACGCGAATGTTCGATTCAAAGGCGCCATCAAAAAGTTATTGAGGAAGCACCAAGTGCGGTTGTAACACCGGATTTACGCAAACGAATGGGAGAAGCAGCAGTTGCGGTATGCAAAGCTTGCAACTACGAAGGCGCCGGAACAGTTGAGTTTTTGGTAGATGCAAACATGGATTTCTTCTTCTTGGAAATGAATACACGTTTGCAAGTGGAACATCCCGTTACCGAAGAAATTACAGGATTGGATTTAGTAGAATGGCAGATCCGCGTTGCACGTGGAGAAAGACTTCCTAAATTACAAGACGAGTTAACCATAAATGGCCATGCAATTGAAGTACGCGTTTATGCAGAAGATACATTAAATGGATTTACGCCGGATATTGGAAACTTACAACGGTATAGAATTCCAACAGGCAGAAATGTGCGTGTTGATGATGGTTTCTTGGAAGGAATGGATATTCCAATATTCTACGATCCGATGATTGCTAAACTTGT